>PXDL01000356.1 GCA_003566395.1 Balneolia bacterium
CCGGAAAAGGTATCAGGCCCTTCGGCAAGTTCCACAACATCCGAAAACGTTCGAATGTCTTCCGAAAACGGCGTTGCAATAACAGGTTTTCCGGAGGCCAGATACTCGTTTATTTTTAGCGGATAGATGCTCCGGGTCATATCATTTATCCGGAAGGGCAGAATAAGAGCGTCAAATGCAGCCAGATATGCCGGCAGTTCTTGAATATGTTTTGCTCCGGTAAAATAGAGATTCGGTATGGCATCAAGATCGATATCGGTATGGCCCTGATGATTCCTGGGGCCGACCATCACAATGCTTTTATCAGGGTGCGTTTTGCACAGCTTCTCGATTATGTCATAATCCACGCGATGGCAAATGTTGCCCGTGTAGCCGATGCGCGGCAAGGGTATATTCCGTATGTCGTCGGGGATTGGAAGCTCCCGGGTATAGGATGTGCTGAACAGTTCAAAATCGGCCGCATTAGGAAGCAAACGAACCTCGCTACCGGATTTTTCGGATAGGTCGCGCTGCAATGTTTGGGACGTAGCGAAGCTCAGGTCGGCCTGTCGTATGGCATCAAGCTCGGCTTGGATACCGAACTTTTTCAGATACGGTTCAAGCGCCGCCAGGTTATCGCGTGATTGATATAAAAAAAGCCGGGGAGTGAATCCCACGGGAAGAGAGGTAAGGTAGAGCGGATTAAACGAGTTGAAAAAAATAAACTTATCGTAGCCGAGTTCATTAAGCGCGTTGCGAATACATCGTACGAACAACCGGTCGTTTCTGCTTTTTAATCTGCGGTAGAAGTCGCCTTCAGGAAGTCGGTTTACCGGAAGCATCAGCGGGGGCGTGAGCGCGTAGAGCATCGGTCCGTACTTAGGCAGAGGCGTAATCGTTTGCCTTCCGAACAGCAGCGCCGGGCGTCTTCTACGCAGATGGTCTTTCTGCCATTCCCGAAAAAAGTCTGTGAGCGTGAACGGGTAGTCTGCATACAGCACGGGCTGCTCTTTTGAAAGCACCTGCGCCAGCGACCATGCTGCGGAAGAGTAATCACCGTCCCAGCGCGACATGCTGATCATTACGACGGGCAGACGGCTCGGTCTCGGTGAAACGGAAGCGGAGGATGTTTTTGACATGAGCCTAAGTTCCGAAAGATTGAAATGGAGAACAAGAGGGGGTTGAATCATCAGAAATTAAGCCATCACGGCGCGGCAAATTGAGCCGGTCGGCATTTCGTAAATGTCATGATAAACACGTACCTTAAAGGTTATGAAAATATCCAGGTATAGACGATCGATAGAATATTTATGAGCGAAAATACAGGAGCGGAACAGGTTAGGTGGGACCTATCTGATTTGTACGATGCGCCGGACGACAAAAAACTTAAAGAGGATAAAGAACGGCTGCTGGCGATGGCCGAGCGGTTTTCTAAAACGTATAAGGGAAATGTTGCCTCCCTCGATGCTGCAGGACTGCGGGACGCACTTCGTAAGTATGAAGCCGTTCATGATCTTGCCCAACGCGTGGGTTCCTACGCCTATCTGAACTGGAGCACCAATACCGAGAATGCCGGGCTTGGGAAGCTGGTACAGGAAAGCAATGAGCTGGGTTCTGAAATAAGTCAGCTTCTTGTGTTTTTCGATCTCGAATGGCTTGCCATTGATGAAGACAAAGCCCGGAAACTGATCGATTCTCCCGAACTCGCATTTTACCGGCATTACCTGAAGACCTCCCGGAAGTACAAGCCCCACATGCTCACGGAAGCGGAAGAACAACTGCTTTCGGCCAAAACGGTAACCGGCTCATCGGCCTGGGTGCGTTTTTTTGATGAATCTCTCGGTGCTGCACGTTTCCAACTCGACGGTAAAGAATATACCGAACAGGAAGTGCTCAGCCGGATGCACGAGTCGGATCGTGAACTACGGCGTCAGGCGGCCGCGTCGCTTACCGAAGGTTTCAGAGGTATGAGCCGGACGCTCACCTATATTTTTAACACCCTGCTGGTTGATAAAGCAACCAACGACAAGCTTCGCAACTATCCGTCATGGATAACATCAAGGAACTTGTCGAACGAGATAAAGGATGAAACCGTAGAGTCGTTAGTTGGGTCGGTAACCGACGCCTATCCGCTCGTCCAGCGCTTTTATAAACTGAAAACCAGGATGCTCGGGCTTCCGGAGATGACTGAATACGACCGCTATGCGCCGATTCTCGAAAATGAATCCCGCGTAACGTGGAATGAGGCTCGCGCACTTGTCGTAGATGCCTATCAGAAATTTCACCCTGAAATGGGCGAAGTGGCAGGTAAGTTTTTTGAGCATAACTGGATTGATGCTGCCATCAGGCCCGGTAAGCGAGGGGGCGCTTATTCAGCTTCCACGGCGGTTTCGGTACATCCGTATGTGTTTATGAATTACGACGGCCGGGTGAGGGATGTGCAAACGCTTGCGCACGAACTCGGGCACGGTGTCCATCAGTATGTTTCGCGGGATAAAGGCGTTTTGCAGTCGGGTACTCCGCTCACAACAGCCGAAACGGCTTCTGTTTTTGGCGAGATGCTCGTGTTCCAGGATTTGATGGAGCGTCTCACAAGTAAAGATGAAAAACTGGCGCTTCTAATCGGCAAAATCGACGACACCATAGCCACGGTGTTCAGACAAATTTCCATGAACCGCTTCGAAGATGCCATCCACACCGAGAGGCGCAGGGCTGGTGAACTTACTACCGCCCGCTTTAACGAACTTTGGATGCAAACCCAGCGCGACCTCTATGGGGATTCGGTGAAATTAACTGATGATTACGCTCTGTGGTGGTGCTACATTCCGCATTTTCTGCACACGCCCGGTTATGTATATGCCTATGCCTTCGGCGAACTTCTTGTGTTGGCTCTGTATGAACGCTATCAGCAGAGCAGGAACGGATTCGCCGATGCGTATATGGAAATGCTCCGCGCCGGCGGCTCTGATTCGCCGGAAGCCATTACATCAAAAATGGGAGTTGATATAAATGGCGCCTCGTTCTGGAACAGCGGTATCATACTTATAGAAAAACTGATTGAGCAGGCCGAACAACTTGCCAACGAATCCTGAAAATATACCATGCCGCAAAATCAGGAGTACACCGAAACCGAAGGTCACCAGCTTAGCGATATCAGCCGTGAAGAGAAAGCGCTGCATCGTTTTAAAGAAGCTGTTGCCGAGCTGATCACTCTTTTCCGCTTGTCCATCGGTGCCCCCACGGCATATCTCTACTGGATAAACCGGCAGCGAAAGCAGTTTGTGCTTGAATGCAGCAGCACCAAACTGGATGATGTGGTTTTTCAAGACCGGGCATCCTTCGATGATCATTTTCTGCTTCCCTTTAAAGATTTGGAAGAGGCGGAAATCGCCGAAATTAATGAGGATTTCCCGGTTTCCCGTCTCCAGCATCATGTGGAAGCGGCAAAAGTTCGTTCACTGGCGCTGTTCCCCTTCGTAAATAACGGGGAAACCATCGCTCTAACAGTTGCTGAAACCGAGGGGGATGAAGAACCGGGGGCGAAGGAGTTTGAGGCGGCTCATGCCTATCAGCAGGCGCTGGCCAATATTCTGAAGACGTATCTCGAGCTAAGCGAGTTGCTCGGTGAAGAAGACCGCTGGCAGGAATTTCAACAGACGGTGGAGTCGTTTTCCGACCGGCTTCCGGTTCAGGAGCTGCTGGTTCGGCTTACAGGAGAAACGGCCGCGCTTATGCAAAACGGAAGCGCCGCACTCCTGACGCGAGGAGCCGGGAGCTGGCACGTTCTTTTCACCGCAGGTGATACCGGAAAAGGAATCAGGCCGGGTATGCGGATGTCCGAAAACTCGCAGGCCAACCGTGCGCTTCGGTCCGGAAAAGCCGAGTTCACCCTTCATTTTAACGGAAACCCGAAACGTATAGGAACAGGCGAGCCCTTTTTTGAAGGTGCATCTTTATCGGTTCCTTTGCTCGTGCATGACCGTCGCCAGGCTGTGCTTGTAACCTGGGATGAAAACGCAATGGCGTTCCGGGAATCTCTTAAATATATGATCAACGACTTGGTGCGTATTGCCGGATTGCAGCTGAGTCAGGTCCGGTACGGTATCGGAACAACCGACGATATGACGGCAGGTGAGTCCGGCGCTTATACACGTGAATTTTTGGAAGCGGCCCTCGACCATATCCTTAAAAAGTCGAACCTCAATGAGATGCCGGTTCATTTGGTGTTCATAAGCCCTAAAGATTATCAGATTTTGCGAACCCGCCACCGGCTTGAAGCCCTTAAGCAGATGCAGCGGGAGTTAGGTGAAGACCTGAATCCGAACCATGCCGGGCTGAACGGACTTGTAGGTTTTTACGCCGACAGTCAGTTTTTGGTGATGGTGCAGGGAAATCGTGACAAGGTAATGGAGTGGCTTGGCGAGTTTTATGAGAACGTGAAATCGAAGGCGGGCGGTGATAATCTTTACGTTGACGACATAAATTTCTACATCGGAATCCATCATGCCGATAATCCCGATGCTTCTGCTTATGATCATTTTCAGGCCACCAAGCAGATGTTTAATCAATCGGTGAAGGAAAACCGGACTTTAACACAGATACTGAATGGGTAATTTCTATTTGATAATCCTCGACGGGGTAGGCTGCGGACATCAGGAAGACGCAGCTTCCTATGGTGATACCGGCAGTAATACCCTCGGCCACGTTGTAGCTGAAACGGGCATAAAGCTTCCGAATTTCGAAAAACTGGGGCTTGGCAACATCATTCCCCTTGATACGGTGCTGCCGGTACTTGAGCCGCTGGCCGCTTATGGAAAGATGAGAGAAATATCGCCGGGAAAAGATTCAACCACCGGGCATTGGGAAATTGCGGGCATCAAAACCGAGCAACCTTTCCCCGTATATCCGCAGGGCTTTCCTGATGACGTGATCACTGCCTATACTTCCGGTACAGGGGTGGATGGCGTGCTTGCCAACAAGCCGTATTCCGGCACCGTTGTGATCGATAAGTTCGGAGAGGAACACATCAAAACCGGAAAACCCATTGTCTATACTTCAGCCGACAGCGTTTTTCAGGTTGCCGCTCATACAGACGTAGTCCCTCTGGAAAAACTTTATGAATGGTGCGCTTTTGCCCGTGACAAGGTGATGACTGAATCTCATGCAGTAGGACGTGTTATCGCGCGTCCGTTTGCTGGTGAACCGGGTAATTTCCACCGTCTTAGTGATAAGAGAAAAGATTTCTCACTTCCCGCACCGGTTCCGAATATCATGTCTGTGCTTCTGGATAAAGGGGTGAAAACCTACTCTATCGGCAAAGTTATTGACCTGTTTGGTGGTGTTGGTTTTACCCAGTATCGCAAAACCAACAGCAATGCCGAGGGAATTTCCCAGCTGCTGTCCATGATGAGCGCCGTAGAAGACAGCTTCGTTTTCGTGAACCTGATTGATACGGATCAGCTTTTCGGCCACCGTAATGATCCCAAAGGATTTGCCGCTTCTCTCGAAGAATTCGACCGTGCCATCCCCGCCCTTTACAGTAAACTAAAGGACGACGATGTGCTGGTCATTACCGCTGATCACGGAAATGACCCCACTACCGGAAGCACAGATCATGCGCGGGAATTTGTGCCGCTTCTTGTATGCCCGTCTGGGAACGCGGTGTCCGATAACCTGGGCATACGCGCTACTTTCAGTGATTTAGCCTGTTCAGCCATGCAGTTTTTCGGGGCGGATCACAATTTTAACGGTACCGGCTTTTTGAAAACTTAGAAGAGCAGGTACCATTAAGCAGGAAATTTTGCATGCGGGTCGAATCCGGGGCGCCGTAAATTCGTATGAGATTGAAAGAAACAGAATGGCGTGAAAACGGAGTTTTTGAGCTTCCGGAAATGATTATAAATACCATCAAATTGGTCTGTTCGTTAACATGACCCGTTAATTTGCTCTGCGTAGCTTAAAAGTGCTATATTTGCAGGTTAACAAAACAATTGAATTGCTCACCAAAGCGGATATTTTCAACGTGGCAAAAAAGAAGAAAAAAGATCCAAAAAATCCATCACCAAGCGGAATTTCTACACGGGAGTCGCAGTCGCTTGACCGCTACCTTCAGGAGATAGGAAAAGTTAGTCTCATTACTCCGGATGAAGAAGTTGAGCTT
This sequence comes from Balneolia bacterium, assembly GCA_003566395.1. GTDB lineage: Bacteria > Bacteroidota > Rhodothermia > Balneolales > Cyclonatronaceae > Cyclonatronum. The sequence continues at coordinate 6,140 of PXDL01000356.1, forward strand.
GCCAAACGCATTCAGGCTGGTGATCAGGAAGCACTTGAAAAACTTACGCAGGCTAATCTCCGCTTCGTAGTTTCAGTGGCAAAACAGTACCAAAATCAGGGTCTTTCGCTGGGTGATCTCATCAATGAAGGAAACCTGGGCCTCATAAAAGCCGCCAAGCGTTTCGATGAAACACGTGGATTCAAGTTTATTTCCTATGCCGTTTGGTGGATTCGTCAGTCAATTCTTCAGGCGCTTGCCGAACAAAGCCGGATAGTACGTCTGCCGCTGAACCGTGTGGGTGCGCTGAACAAAATCGGGAAGGAACTTTCCAAGCTTGAACAGGAATACGAGCGTCTTCCGTCTGCTGCCGAGCTTTCTGAATCGCTCGATATGTCGGTATCTGAAGTTGCCGATACCCTGAAAATTTCCGGACGTCACCTTTCTGTTGATGCCCCATTTGCTCAGGGAGAAGACAACCGCCTGCTCGACGTTCTCGAAAATGAGGAAACCCCTAACCCCGATCTTGAACTTATGAGCGAATCGCTCAAAGTTGAAATCGAACGGGCGTTATCGAAACTCAGCTCAAGAGAAGCCGAAGTCATCCGTCTGTATTTCGGAATCGGCCGCGAGCACTCGCTCACGCTTGAAGAAATTGGCGAACGCTTCGACTTAACCCGTGAGCGTGTCCGCCAGATCAAAGAAAAAGCCCTTAGAAAACTCCGGCATCACAATCGCAGCATGGCCTTACGTGCCTATCTGGGGTGATAAGGCCGTGTCTATAGGATCAGATTACGCTAAATTTTTTCTACGATGGGGTTGGTTTTCGGACCACCCCCATTTTTGTTTCCCGTTGATACGAAAGCAAGTTTTTTTCAGACTGATCGTTATTTAGGATAACACCCCATATCCCTCTTGGTTTTCTATGACCAGTTTGCTTCCGGCATGTAAAACAGCAGGCATCAATTTGCCATTAGATACGAAATCATATAGCTTATTTACACAGAGCCGGATGAAGTAAAATCATTAGCCGATTCAAATGATTTGCCGGTCTGATGCGTTATGCTATTAATTCTACCAAACATTCAGGGAACATTTTCCGGTCGGATAAGGTACAAGTTAAAAAACCCGCTTAGAGGTGACTATTATGAAATTCTCTACACTCATTTTACTTATAGCAGGATCGTTACTGGTTTCCGGTTGCTACACGCAACTCGAAACTGTTGACAGAACTGCATATCCCGCCGAAAGGGAACGTCCGTCCGGATATACGGCCGGCCATGGCGATGCCTATCTTGATTACTATACGCAGGATGATTATCTCGCCTACGATCAAGGCTATTATGACGGCCTGTTTGATGCGTCTTTGGGCTTCCGTTACTACAAGTATCCCCGCCATCGCGCCACGCTTGGCTTTCACTGGGGGCGCCCGTTTTATGCCTTCGGTTTCAGCTACGGGCATTTTTACGATCCGCACTGGCACTATTTCCAGCTGTATGATCCTTTTTTCTACAGCTCTTTCGGTTTTTACGGACATCGGGGGTTCTACAGATATCGTCACTTCGGTCACTTTTACAGCCCCGGTTTTTGGGGTTATTCGAACTACATCGTTTTTCATAATTACTCCGGTTCAGGTTCCCAGGCTATCGCTCAGGGTCCGAGACGTTCCGGCATACATCGCGGTACGGTTACCAACAGAACCGGAGACCAGCGTACTCGCGGAAGTGGCATCGCAAACCGGGTTGACCAAAATCGTACCCGTGGATTCGGTTCTGATGTTGAAGCCTCACCAGGCTTCCGTTCAGGCAACGCACCAGGTGTTAACCGCACTCGCGGTAATGAATCCGGAGCAACCGTAAATCGCCGCCCTGCCCCGGCTCAGCGCGCACAACCTCAGCGAACTCGCGGCAGCTCTGACCGTGGCACCGTGAATCGGAATCGTGGAGAAAGCAGCAGCGGAAACGCTAACAGAAGCCGTGGGAACAACAGTAATAACAACCGCGGAACAGTAAATCGTAACCGTGGCGGAAATAACAGCAGCAGTGGCTCTGTTAACAGAAACCGAGGGGGTAACAACTCTTCGGCAAGTCCGCAGCGTTCAAGGGGCAGTAGTAACAGTTCGGGTAATCGCAATCGTAACCGGAACAATGACGACTCGCTTTCCTTAATTCAGCATGAATTGCAGATGAAAGCCGGCGATTTTACTTTAATACCAACCACCAATTATCAGTCGGCCTGATCGCTCGATAACAGACATCTTTGGCCGTTCTATCATATAAAAGCAGCTATTATTATCTAATATTAGCTGCTTTTTTTTCATCAGTCATTATCATCAATTCATTTGTATGAAGAAATATTTATTCATAATGCTGTTACTTTGGGCGTTTCTGCCTGATGCAGCAGAAGCCCAAAACCGTTTTGATGCGCTTCGTTTCAGTACGCAAATCCCCTCAGGCGATGCCGCTACTATGGCCGCAGGAGGCTCCTCTGCAGCTACGTTTACCAATTACGGCTCCGTACTCATTAACCCCGCAGCTCTTGGGCTGGCACCTGAATCGGCTTTCATGATCGGCCTCGGCCTGCGCGATGTTAGTGAAGATGCCGTATATCGTGGTAACTCCCTTGATTATGACGATGCGCAGACTTCGTTCACCAATGCGGGATTTATCTACAAGCTTCCGACGGTTCAGGGAAGCCTGGTCATCGGTGGCGGATACAATCAGACCGCCAATTTTAACAGAGCGTACAGGATAAATGCGTTTAACGACCGCAGCTCCATTACAGATTTCTTTTTTGACAACGACTTCTACTTTGATACCGCTTTTAATGCATTTGCTATTGAAGAGGACGACTTCGGATTATTCCCCATTTTCCGTCCTTTCTTTGATGAACCCTTTGGTGGAGTTTCACAAACCTCTAACGTAACCGAAAGCGGACATCTGGGAGAGTTTACAGCTTCAATCGCAACCGAGTTTATTGAAAATCTTTTCGTTGGAGCAACTCTGGGTATCCCGATCGGGAGTTACTCGTTTCGCCGTGATTTCCTTGAGCGCGATACGGAAGGGAATTATGGCCCCCTCGACACGGAAATAGGGGGAGAACCTTTTACGATTCCTGCTCCTGCAAATGTAGTTTGGCGCGACAGAATTGATGCAGATATTTCCGGACTTTCGGCTCGTATTGGCGTGATTTACCGCCTGCTGCCTAATATGAGCGTCGGGGCAAGTTATGCCATGCCGACAATCTATAATATTGATGAAAGCTACACCACATTCATTGAAACGAACTACGAGGACGGAACTTCTGAAAGCGATAGGCTTCGGGGTGAGACTTCTTATAAGTTAAGAACTCCGTCCCGGCTGACCTTCGGCCTTGCGACACATGACCTGCCTGTGAATATTTCGGCTGCGGTTGAACGGGTCACCAACAGCAGAATTCAGTTCCGTGATTACGGCGATTTGGGAGCCGAGGTGGAGCTCAACGACGAAATTCGGGATGATTTCAAAGATGTGCTGAATTATCGCTTCGGGGCAACGCTCGATATTTCCGAGGTCGTACGCCCGTCGGTAGGCTACGCGTATATGCCCGGCGTGAGCCGCACCAGCGATGAAGCTATGCAGTTTGTGAGCGGAGGTGTTACCATCGGAGTAAACCAAAACCTAAGCCTCGAAATGGGCCTTCAATATGCGTTTTTTGATGATAATCAGGTTGTCTATGATTTTTATGATTATCAGGCCGATGACGGTAGTTTTCTCAACGAAACGGTTTCCACTTCGGTGAACCGCTACCATGTAGTGATCGGAGCTAATTTCAGATTCTGAGAAGACAAATTCTGAGTAGAAAATTAAAAAAAGGCAGGCAGATTATCGCATCTGCCTGCCTTTTTA
>PXDL01000021.1 GCA_003566395.1 Balneolia bacterium
GCATCCATCCAGGGATGAACCATAACCTGAACCAGCTCAAGCGGACCTGCACCGTTTGCATTACGGATTTTATAGACGGCCGGAAGATTCCAGGTGATATCGGGACTGACGGCCGTAACCACCGTATCGTAGCGCGCAGCCACATAAACGTTCAGCAGACGATCCTGAGATACCGAAACGGCTCCGCTTAGATCCACATTACTGTTTACGATGTCAAAATCGGCACTTGAGGAAATCGTGCGATAGTTTCTTCCCGCCCGGTCAAGTACATGAAGCCCGTCGTTGTCGGTAACATATACGAGTTCATCATAGCCCACAAACACGTCGGTAGGCTCGTTAAAGTTATCCCAGAAAGGAAGCAGCGCAACATAACCGACTTCATCTACAATCAAATTCGGATCCTGTTCGCCCTCCTCGAAAATTTCACGGGTAATGTCGTCTTGTTTGGTCCCGAAAAGATCGTCACATGCGGTAAAAAGCAGTGCCGAGCCCGTGAGCAGAACCAAAATCAAAAGTGTGTATTTCATAGATTGCATGTGCATCGTCTAAATAAATCAAAGATTGAACTTCAGGGCGAAGCGGTGCAGACTGCCCAGCCGGTCGCGGGTGCTGAACCCGTAGTCGATACCGAGGCTGTAGTCTAAAACCGGCAGCTTGAACCCGGCTCCGAAGCTTGGCAAAATGGCTTCGTCCATTCCGAACTCGTATCCCGCCCGCAGGAAAAATTTGTTTAAGTATCCGAATTCAGTGCCGAGGCTGAAACGCTCAGCATTATCACTCGGATTAGTAATCTGCCCCAATACCGTGATATCGAAGTCGTCGTTGGAATACGCATCGTAAGCCGCGCCTACCAAAAACATGGTTGGCGGAGACATATCTTCAAACTCCCGCTCCACCACTTCGCCTTCAAGGCTTGTACGGATGGTTTCACCCTGAGGCGTGGCATCCAGACCGAAATTATTGATACCAACCGCAAACCGAAGCCCGGTATCGCCGACGCGGTAGAAAAAGCCAACGTCGATAACAACCGTTTGGGATTCAACTTCTTCGATGCGCTCGTCCAGGTATTTCAGGGAGACGCCGTAGCTGAACAGATTGGTGAGTTCCTGTGCGAAAGAGAGTGCGGCCGCCAAATGTACGGTACGAAACGTACGCCCGGTACCAAACGGCTGGAACTCCGTGGTTTCGTCCATTTCACCCGAATCCAGATACATGAGAGAACCACCGAAGGCCATGCTTCTGTAGCGATGCACATAGCCGGCATAGTTCAGGCTGATATCCGCAAAATACTGCGTATGCCCCACGTAAAATTGATTTCCGCTCATCTGAGCCGAAAGGGCGGGATTCAGATACAGAGACGATGTATCGAAGGCATCGGCAACGTTTGAACCTCCCAGGCTTGCTGAACGGGCATCCGGGTTGATCTTGACAAACTGAAAGCCCGACGTACCCGAACGGGAGCTGCCCAGACTTGGAATTATGCCTCTCTGAGCCTCAGCCGTTTCCGCAATTCCGGCTATCACCAGAATCATGATCAGGCTTATCGCTTTAAGAGTTAAGGTAGTAACGGTTTTCGAATTCATGTATAAAACTGTATCAGAAATTAAAAGCTAAACCGAACATGATATGACGCTGCTGCAGGAAGTTGGCCGGATTCAGATATGAAGGCGGGTTGTTATCCCGTGGATCCACGTATCGGGGATCCCTCACGTTGGCCGGCACGTCGAAAGAGCGGTCGTCGCGCAATGCCTCAAGTGCATCGGGATCGCTCGGATAATCGCTGCGATAGGCCTTTCCGGTAACCGGATTTATAATAGCCGGATTGTTGGCATTAAACAGATTGGTAATTTCCAGCGTGGCAAGCAGACGGGTTCCGCCGATGTTGAACCAGCGCTCGAAATTCATATCGAACATCAGCCAGGGTACGCCGAGTCTTGAAAAACGGCGATTGGGATCAGGATCACGCTCGTAAATAGGGCGCCAGTCTTCTTCTCCTGTAACCGGGTTACGTTCGTTTCCGCGGAATACCATTGGCGTATAGCGGATACCGCTGCGATAAGTACCGGACAGATAAAGCCTCATCTGGTTCAGCGGAGCAAGCCCGAACAACGGGTCGTTGGGGCGGTCCCAGGTGAAAATAGCGCTGGCCTTTATATCCCAGGGACGATCCCAGGCAAGAGGCGTTTCAATATTGGTTCCGAAATCCTGCCCGCCGGAAATGATGTCGGTCAGGGCGTCGTTGGAAGTGGAGCTAAGGCCTTCAGCCCGTGAGTAGGTAACGCTGAGTGAACCCTGCAGGAAGTGAGAGTAGCGCTTTAAATAAGAGAGTTCAACTCCCCGTACTCTGGCAAAGTCACCGTTAACCCGAAAGGTACGCTCGGTCTCACGGCCGCTCGGGTCTACAATATTGATGCGCTCTGCGGTGATAAAATCATATTTATCGCTCCAGAACGCGGTAATATTCAGAGCATCGTTTGATGTCAGCTGATAGCGAAATCCGATTTCATACGAGATATCGACTTCGGGATCCAGGTTCGGATTTCCCAAGTTTGACAAGAATGAGCGATCCTGATAAAACGGATCAAGTCCTGCATAAACATGGGTTGGATGAGGCAGTTTCGATTTGTGCGAGTAGTTGAAAAACATCACCATGTTTTCCCGGACCGGGAAAGATACATTCACCCTTGGTAACAGCCTCATTTTAAAGCGGTTACCGAACAGATTATAGGTATCGTTTTTGTAGGCTTCACGAATGGGATCCGGAATGGGTGAAAGCGGATCATCTACAAAGTTATCGACATAGCTGCCGGGGAACCAGTATTCGAGACGGGCTCCGATATTTGCAATAAGCCCGCGGTAGCGAATCTGATCGGTTACGTAGAGCGCCCCCTGTGCCGGGCTTACGTTCCAAATATCGGAAGTAGCCCCGAGCCGGTTGGTCTCGGTGAACTCGTCTTCTCCAATCTGGATAGGAGCACCAACCCAGGGACGGGTGATGTCGATCCACTGATAATTCATGAACTTCATTTCAAGCCCCACACGCAGGCGGTGGTTATCATCAGCCAGATACGAAGTAACCGAACTGCGGATGGTGTACTCTTCGGCAAAGTGATCGTGCCAAAGGGATGCAAGACCGCCGTTATTGGCAAATCCATCACCGGGAAGCGCGTAGGTAAAATTCGTGCCGGCCGGGAAAGGCGTTACCGGAAAGGTGATTATACTGGCGGCATCAAATTCGCCGTCAACTCTTTCAGGGCGCCAGTTTCGGCCGTTAGCATCGGCGCGAAGTCTGGCAAAAAAGCGGCTCAGCTGAATTTCATAAAACGTGGAGTTTGAAACCGCATGTGTCCACTTGATATACGCCATGTTGTTATCGTTGGCGTAGGTGTTGGCGTTATCGAGTTGCTGTTCAAAGAAAAACTGATACCCCGGACGGATCTGAACATCGTCACCAACAATCTGGAGCATCCGGGTATTTTGGTTAACCGTTAACGACCTGCTGTAAGACGCTTCAATGCGCATACTTGGCTGAATCCGGTAGGTCAATTTAAACATTCCGCTCCAGCGGTTATCCTGTCGGGGCGACCAGAAGTCACTATCAATTAATGAGGTCTGCACCTGATCAGCGGTCTGACGCATAAACTCATTGGTGAAATTTGCCTGGCCGGCCATAAAGAACGACATCTCACCCGGAAGGTTGATGCCGAGGGCAGGCAGAATAGTTTCGGTTAGTGGAAACGGCCCCCCGATAGAAAAATCGTAGATATCGGTAAAAAAGTTGGCCGAGCTTCCGGTCATGCGGCCCGGATTATCGCGCTGATGGGAAAAATAACCGGTGTATTCGTCTCCTCCCGATTGGGTTTCAACCGTAACAACTCCTGAAGTTGCATTTCCGTGTTCTACGTCAACGCCGCCTGTTGTTACCTCTACGTTCTGAAATGCATTGGCCCCGAGATCGAGGCCGAATCCGGTTCCTGCGAGCGGGTTCTGGGCAGAAACGCCGTCGATTACAAATCCGGTTTCAGAGGCACGGCCGCCGCGAATATAGAGGCCGGTCGGGTCGCGAACCACTCCGGCTGTCATCCCCACCACTTCATCTACCCGGCGGACAGGCGCGGCTGAAATTTCTTCACGCCCGAGCCTGGTTGAAGTCGAAGATTTCTCGATATCAAAGATAGGGCGATCGCCTATTACCACGACCTCATCGCCGGCCGTTACCGGCTGAAGCCCCATTTCAACATCAAGTTCGGTTGTTTCACCGGCCTCAACACGAACACCCGTAATCAGGATTCTTTCGTAGCCTATGTAAGAAAACTCGATGGAGTATTCTCCGGCACGAATGTTTCTGATATTGTATTCACCGTCGAGATTGGTGGCATCCCCGAAGCTGGTACCACGAACGATAACGTTCACTCCAATCAGAGTTTCGCCGTCTCCGCGGTCGGTAACAACTCCCGAAATATTTCCGGTATTTTGGGCCGAAAGCTCACTAAATGCCAAAAGGCTGAGGGCGGCCGTACATATCAGGGTTAGTAAAAGTTTCTTCATTGCTGAAAACCAAGGGTTTCGATGCATGTTATCTCCAGCAGCCGTACCAGGTCGCTGCCCTCCGTAAATTCCGTGAGATCAATACCGAAGTAAAGAATGTTTTCCTCCGGATTGGTGGAGGATATCAGCTTTGAACCGTCAAAATCGGATATCTGACCGGTAATCGGTGCCCGTGTCTGAAAGTTGGCCTCGAAAAGCTCAACCGTTTCACCAAACGGGATAAGTGGATAGTATGAAAGCAAGTTTCTGCGGAACACCAGCGTAGGCGGGTCGGTGAGTACTTCTTCATTGGCCATAATTTCAGATCCGCTCGCGATGTAGAAACTTTGCTGACCTGAAGGAAGCTGTTCCATCTGCTGGAAGGGCAGAAACTGGAAAATGGGATTGTCGGACGGAACATTTTTAGTAGGAATGTTAATGAACATCGTGCCGCCTTCGTTGAAAAAGCGGGTTGTATATTCAATAGCATAGCCGATGTTGCGATCCAGATTATTGGACATCCAGTAAATATGATCCCATTCTGCCATCATCAGGTTGATGGTAGGTTCGGCAAGTGAACGGTCGTGTAAGGCGTTCGTAAAAGGCACCCGCCGACCACCTGTGGCCTGACCGTCTGAAATGTTGAGATAGTCAACTTCGGTAAATCCAAGTTCGGAAAGCAGACCCAAATGCAGCTCGGCCCGCGAGTTACTTGCACTTCCTTCAAAATCATTTAAGAAGAGAATCCGGGATGTCTGACGTTTAATAAACCATTCGTGAACCACCACAGGACTGATTGCCCCGGCGTTATCCACCGCTCGTATATAAAATTCGTTAACTTCATCCAGGTTTATTGAATCGAACGTTGCCTGAGTGGTATTGAGTGCACGTCCGAGGAAAAGCTGTGCGGTTGCCGGTTCCACCGTGTCATCAACACGGAAGGTTACAAAACTGATATTTACATCCAGCTCGAACCAGTCTGTGGAGTCATTAAGGGCAATTTCAATTCGGTTCAGGTTGGCATCGCCGTCCGGATCGGTGGCTTCAAAGCCAAAGCTGAACACCCGATAGGTGGTATCGGGAGGTGTTTCGTTGGTTTTAAAACTGATACTCGGCGGGGAATTCCGGATCGGAAATACCAGGCTGGCCGGATCAGGGTCAACAGCGCCATCATTATCTACAGCGCGGACCGTGAACCGTACATCAGCATCCTGATCACCCTCTTCAATCGGCAGTACGAAGGTACTGTCGGTGTTTGTTGTAAATGTCCAGGGTTCTCCAGGGTCATCTCCGATTCTGAATTCGTAGCCCACAATGTATCCGTCGGGGTCATCACCCCACCAGGAGATCGTAACCTGGCTCACCAGACGTTCACCCTCGGGCAGATTAATTTCATTAACAGTCAGAAACGTTCTCGGGGGCTGATTGGGATTAAGATCGCCCGTAATACCGGTATCACAGGCTACATAAAATGCTGCTGAAAGAATCAACAGAACAGAAATAAAAATTGTACGCGTTCGCATAGGCAATAAAAATCGGGACAGGTTCAACCCGGCAGGCGAACCTGCCCCGTAGTGTTAAATGATGTTTCCTGAATGCTGTTATTTAATCAGCATCATTTTTTTCACAGAAACAAAGTCACCGGTTTGCAGCCGGTAGATGTAGGTACCGCTGGCCAGACGTGTGGCATCAAAATTCACGGTGTACTGGCCTGAAGACTGAACTTCATTTACCAGCGTGGCAACACGACGCCCGAGTACGTCATAGACGGTAAGGGTTACGTCGGATGCTTCAGCAAGTGAATATCTGATGTTTGTTGTCGGGTTAAACGGGTTCGGATAATTCTGATACAGTGCGAATTTCTCCGGAGTTTCGCGTTCGTTGTTGCTTGTTACGAAATCAAGATCGCTGGCAAAACGAGAGGTCAACTGAAGAGTTCCGTTAAAGTTACCAACAAGAGCTGCAAGGGTAATCGGGCCTTCCGGAATGGTCAGACCGATATAGTCGGCAGTAGCGAAGTTGGTTCTGAAAATAATGGTTTCACCATCCGGAAGAGACGGATCAACGATACTGTAATTTTCACCGGCTTCAAACTCCTCACCAGCATCCAGAAACTCAACATCTTCGATTTTTACGAGCATAGACTCATGAATGTCCAGATCGATTTCATCAAGTACCACCGGAAGCGGCACAACATCAGTTTCACCTACGGGTTCTCCCGGGCTTACGACCGGTGCGTACTGAAGCAGACCCTGGAAGGTGGAAAGCGTTCCGATTACATTGGTCATGATATCTCCGATTGCATAGAACTCATTAATTACGCCCGGATTATCATCAATGAGAATACCACCTGTTTCATCCATCAGATATTTTTGGTTTCTGACTGTACGGGTGAAGGTCACAACGGCATCTCCGGTGTAGTTATACACGGTACCGTCACGCAGACCTGCGCGAAGAGCCGCCAGGGTTTCAACTTCTACCGCATCCACTTCGATGTCGTAGGTACGGGAGTTGATCGGGCTGTCGTCAAGACCGGAGCTGATGGCAATAGCACGCAGTGTAACCGGCTCATCGAAAGAAAGCGGATCGGTGAACAGACTGGAGTTCTCGTCAGGTTCACTGCCGTCGGTGGTGTAATAGATGGCAGCATCTTCTGTAGCCGAACTCAAGGATACCTGAACAGCACTGCTGTAGGAACCTCCGGGAATGCTAAACATAGGCGGAGAGGTTTGAGTGGCGCTTTCCACGAAAACCGAGGCCGATTGTGTGGACTGTACTTCAACGCCTTCCGGTGTAGTAGCCGTAGCACGGATGGTAAAATCAAGGGCCGTAAATTGAGGATGGTCACCAAAATCGAAGCTGTAGGTTGTGCCTGAAACCGCCATCGGCTCTACGATCGGGTCGCCCGGATCTTCCGTAAAGTCTGCAACGGTGTATTCAACCACAACGCTTTCAAGCGTATAATCCGGCTCGGGAAGCAATACATCGGCAGAAACGGAGATATTATCGCCCGGCAGTATTTGTCCCTCGGGAACAAGAGTAAAATTCTCGATGATCGGCGCAAATCCGAGTACTACAAGGTCGTTCGGCCATCCTTCAGGGGCAACACGGTTGTCAGGATCATCACCATCCTCAACCCATACGAAACCGTCATCAAAATAGGCGAGTTTAAGTGTGGATTGGGTAGCAGCCTGATCAAATCCACCGGGGTTGAATGTGTTCACTAACACATAACCGGACCAGTCGATTACCGAACCGGTTACCGGCGGAACGTACGGTCCGTCAACTTCCGGGCGGCGGTAGTTGTAGCCGAGGCCTTCGCCGGAGTCGGGATCGTACGCATAATTATTACGGTCGTTACGAAATCGCAGGGAGGTATCATTAGAAACCATCACGCTGTTGCCTTGTGAAGCGATCATCCAGGGACGGCCGTTGGGTGCTTCCAGACGGTCAACAACTTCCGCACCTTCGATTTTCACATAGCGAAAGATGTATTTGGTGTAATTTTCGGCATTCCAGCGGAATGTACCGGGTTGCGTTCCGGGTATGTTCAGCTCTTCCATGGAAACAACAGTAGGCTCAAGCAGCACGCTCAGGTCTTCAAATTCAGGATCCTGAACGCTGCCGATAAATTCTACATCTTCAGCATTGAACTGGGCTACATTTCCGAAGAACGTCAGAAAACCGGTAACGGTAACCACATCGCCTCTGTTTTGGTTCTCAAGAGTTTCCCGCTGAGCGCCGTCAACAACAATTTGCATGGAGTTTCCGTCAAGGCCTTCATCTACTGCGTTAACGTCTGCCACGAAAACGTGAATTCGTCCCGGTACACCGGCAGATGTAATACTGGCAAGACCGGAGTTTTTGGGGTAAGAAACGATTACAGCATCAAAGGTTACTTGAACACCGGCCAATGGATGACCGGGCAAGTCTTCCTGACTTTGCAGAGGCTGGTCGTATGTATTAAGGTCACGAATCATAACCTGCTGCTGCGCAAAGGCATCAGCAACCATGAATCCGGAGACCATCAATCCTATTAAAAATGTGAGTATCTGTTTCATCATTTTGGCTTGTTGGGTTGATTATTGAGTTCAACCGGCCGTAGCCGATTGTTTTATTCAGGCGTGTATCACTTTATGATTGCAAATCTACCTCGCTGTACGTGGCCCGAATCGCGGTCACGCACGGTGTAAAGATAGAGTCCTGTGCTCAGGTTTTGTCGTGCTTCTGAGAGTAGATCCCAGGCGTGTTCACCCCCGGGTAAAATGCGGTTATCTGAGCTGAAATCACGGAACCAGCGGGTGTCGCCGGAATAGGTTTCAGCGTCGTGATCCAATTCTGCCACGATTTCTCCGGCAAGGGTGTACACCCGGACCTGAGCTCTTGCAGGCAGGTTGTAAAACATGATTTTTCTGGTAAACGGCGTGGCTCCGTCCCAAGCGGCATTTACTCGGTACGGATTGGGATATACCCCTACCTGATACTGAGCATCGCTGCTGCTGAAATTTTCGTTGGGAGCCGTACCGGGGAAAACGCGAATTGCGTTCGCATTTACAGAAGTTTCAAGAGGAGGAGAATCCCCGTCGCCGCTATCAAAGGCCGTTACGGCGAACAAGTATTGCCACCCGCTCAGCAGGCCGCTTACATCGAAACGGTAGTGGTATTCCACCGGATCATCGGGGAAGGTTACCGGTTGGTCAAGACGGATTTCATCGAAGCCGGTGTTAAAACCCACGGGGGCATTGGGGTCGTCCCACTCCCGCAGCATTTGAGCCGAAGAGGAAATGGTTCCGTCTAAATCATCCCCGATTTTTGATCGGTAAAGCCGGTATCCCGCAAAGTCTTCTTCACCTGAAACCGGATCGACCGAAAATTCTGCACGGTTGTCCCAGTAAATGCTGGCGATACCTGCATCCAGTTCTATACGAATCCGGGGTACATCCGGCGGCTCGGGGACCACGAAACGATCGCGTGTGCCGTCGGCGGCTTCTTGTCCGTCGAACAGACGAAATGCCCAGTCGATCGTTTCTCTCAGATTCGCCCGGGAGTCCTCGTTGTCGAGATCATCCACATTATTCACAGTACCCGGAACCAAATTCTGAAACTCATCGGGCATCAGCGCGGCAACAAAGGCCACATAAATTGAAATAGTTTCACCCGGCTCTACCTCGGGAAAGGGGCCGAGGGAATTTAGCTGAATGTAATTTCCATTTGATGTAAATCCGTCGTTACGAAGCTGCTCTCTGAAATCATCGAAGGTGCGGTTATCACCGGGGGGAAGCAGGTTTTCAGGCCAGTTTCCCGACATACGCTCAAAGCGCTGAAGGTCGTCGTTCGGGCGGGTAAAGGCTCCGGTTCCGGCACCGAACAACCAGAAATCCGGGCTTACGACGGGTATTTCATCTTCAGGGATACCTGCC
>PXDL01000595.1 GCA_003566395.1 Balneolia bacterium
CCGGCCACATTCACCACAAACTCTTCGGTTTCGGTGATATTCATAAAAGTGTCTTTCTTCTGCCTGCCTTTTTTGTAGCGGACCGGAAAGAACACAATTATCATTGGATTGAAGCAGGCGATGGTGTAAAATGAAAAGGGTGCCAGATTCAGGTTTCCATTCTTGTCCTGAGTGGACACAAAGGCAATCGGGCGCGGAATGACCGATCCGATTAACAGCTTATACCGATCTTTCCCGCTAATCTCTCCAGGATTTATATGCATGTTTTTTTTGATGTTAAATATGATAAAGTCTGCCGGTTGTAAACAAGAAAGCCCGACCAGTTACGGCCGGGCTCTCTCAAAAAGCGATGACTTTTTTTACGCGTGGTCTATCCAGGAATACGGATAGTGACCGTCATCGAGTTCCTTTGCGGCTTCGGTCATGTGCAGCGGACGGAACGTATCGATCATCACCGCGTATTCATCGGTTCCTTCCTTGCCGATGCTCTTCTCAACCGTGCCGGGATGCGGTCCGTGCGGAATTCCGCCGGGATGGTGCGTCAGCGAAGCAAACTCCACTCCTTTGCGGCTCATGAAATCGCCCTCCACATAGTAGAGCACTTCATCCGAATCTACGTTGGAGTGATTGTACGGAGCCGGAATAGCCAGCGGATGATAATCGTATTTTCGCGGACAAAACGAGCAAATCACGTAATTGTGAGCCTCGAACGTCTGATGCACCGGCGGCGGCTGATGCACCCGGCCGGTAATCGGCTCGAAGTCCTTCATATTGAAAATGTAGGGATACAGATAGCCGTCCCATCCTACCACATCAAGCGGGTGAAACTCAAAAAAGTAGTGATGAATACGTCCCTGTTTGCGGATTCGGACTTCATACTCTCCCTTCTCATCATGGAAAACCGGCTCGGACGGCACCCGGATATCGCGCTCACAAAACGGACTGTTCTCCATGAACTGACCCATATCTGAAATATAGCGCTTCGGAAAGCGAATCGGTCCGGTTGAATCCACAACCAGCATCCGGTTGTCTTCGGTGTTGAAATGAATCTTGAAGGTTGTTCCCCGCGGCACCACGATGTAGTCAAACGGCTTGAAATCGAGGCGGCCGAACTGGGACTGCATATAGCCTTCACCCTTGTGGATAAAGTAGATTTCGTCGTGTTCGCCGTTGCGGTAAAAATAGTTCATCTCCTGGCTGGGAAGGCAGAGCGAAATTTTGACGTCGTCGTTATACATTACACAAACCTGCCCGGAAACAGGATCGCCATGTGGTTTCATATTATTGGTAACCAAATGATGATGACGAAGCAATCCTTCCTTCCAGGGTTTGATGACTATTTCCTTGCCCTGCTCCACTTTTTTTACCGTTGTAGGCGGATGATGATGGTACAGCAAAGACGAGTTCCCGCTAAATCCTTCCGCCCCGAACAGCTCCTCGGTATATAATTCACCGTCTTTTCTGCGAAACTGCGTATGCCTTTTTTTCGGAAACTTACCTAATGAATGGTAATACATAATGGTTCAATTGAATGTCTGATGGTTGCAAAAAACAGCATGAGCCGGAACAGCCCGGTTAAAGGCCGCCCGACTCAAGATGCTGAATTTATTTACAGGTTGCCGCGCACTTCCTGCTCGCGCTCGATAGACTCGAACAGCGCTTTGAAGTTGCCTACCCCGAAACCACGCGCGCCTTTGCGCTGAATGATTTCATAGAACAGCGTCGGACGATCGGAAACCGGCTTGGTGAATATCTGAAGCAGGTAGCCCTCCTCGTCGCGGTCCACCAGAATGCCGAGCCGCTCCAGGTCGTCGATGTCCTCATCGATTTTGCCTACGCGCTCTTCAAGGGTTTTGTAGTAGGTAGTCGGGATGTTCAGAAACTCCACTCCGTTTTTTTGGAGCCTGGTAACCGTATCCACAATGTCGGAGGTAAGCATAGCCACGTGCTGTACGCCTGCGCCGCCGTAAAAATCAAGATACTCTTCGATCTGTGATTTCTTCTTGCCTTTAGCCGGCTCATTAATCGGAAACTTGATACGTCCGCGTCCGCCGGCCATCACCTTACTCATAAGCGCGGAATATTCGGTGGCGATGTCGTTGTCGTCGAAATGCAGGTACTGCGTGAAGCCGAGCACATCCTCGTAAAACTTCACCCATACGTTCATCTTACCAAGTTCTACATTACCCACGCAGTGATCCACAAACTCAATGCCCACTGATTCACCCTTCACAGGAAAATCTACGGCCTTGAATCCGGGGAAAAACATACCTTCGTACTTTCTGCGGTCAATAAAACTGTGGATGGTGTCGCCGTACGTACGGATAGCTGCGGCGGTAATGGTTCCGCCGTCGTCGGTAAACTCCTTGGGCTCCATAGCGCTCACGGCACCGCGCTTGAGGCACTCCTCGTAGGCTCCTTTCACATCTTTCACCAGCATGGCAATGTCTTTTACGCCGTCGCCGTGCTGACGTATGTGATCGGCAATTTCGGAGTCACCTGACAAAGGCGAGGTGAGAATCATGCGGATGTTTCCCTGCTCCAGCAGATAAGATGCCCGGTCGCGCACCCCGGTTTCGAGTCCGCGGTACGCAACCACGTTAAAACCGAAACAATTTATGTAGTAATGGGCCGCCTGCTTGGCATTGTTTACATACAATTCAACATAGTCAATATCGATTAGCCCGAGATGATCTTCATACTCTTTCTCGATCCGTCGGTCGAGAACTTCTCCTTCTTGTGCAGTCTTCATACTCATGATTTTAAGATTTAGGTTGATTGCGCAAAAAAGCGCTTTTTCAATTCATTCATACTATTCAATATAATTAATTATGCACTTCTTTCATTCAGGGTGAGTACTTAGCGGATGTTAAGAGATGTACAAATGCCTGAGCTTTCCGTTTGAGCCTCACGGGGTAATACTGGCTTAATATTCCAGCCTCTAAAAATCTGTACCATTAATTCCTGTCATTGATTAATCAATCGAGCTTTTTCGTTTTGGTACGCAACTTTCTATACATCCTCATCTTTACCTGCCTGAGCATTTCCCTGCTTACCTCCTGCGGCGAAATCGATCCCGACCGTACGCCCGCCGATCAGCGTGTGGGAATTCTCGGAGCCGGGGCCACCTTCCCCGCTCCCCTGATTACCGCCATGGCCGACGATTACCGCGACCTCACCAAACGCCGCGTAACGGTCAATTACCAGTCGATTGGCTCGGGCGGCGGAATTCGCCAGTTTATTGAGCAGACTGTCATGTTCGGTATGAGTGAGGCCTTTCTGTCAGATCAGGTGATGGAGGATATTGAAAGACAAACCGGCGGTAAAGCCTTCAATATACCGGTAACGCTGGCCGACGTCGTCCCCACTTACAACCTGCCCGGCATCCGTCAAAATCTTGTTTTCAGCGGTGAGCTTCTGGTCGAAATATTCATGGGAAGAGTCACCCGCTGGAATGATCCCAAAATCGCAGAGCTAAATCCGGACGTCCGCCTGCCCGATACAGCAATTACCGTAGTTCACCGTTCAGACGGCTCCGGAACAACTAATATCTGGACCAGCTACCTGAGCCGTGTATCCGACGAGTGGAGAGGCCGCGTGGGGTTTGCCACAAGCGTTAACTGGCCGACCGGCATCGGCGGAAACGGTAACGAAGGCGTAGCGGGTGCGGTCATCAATACACCCGGAGCCATCGGGTACAATAGCCTTTCCTACGCCGTGCTGAATAACATGAGTTACGGTTCGGTCATTAATCAGGCGGGTAATATCATAAAGCCGAGTTTCGAAGCCACCACCGAAGCCGCCAATATCGAATTGCCCGACGACACCCGGATTTTGTTTACCAATACCCCCGCAGAACACGGATACCCGATTGCCGGTTTCGCCTGGATGCTGGTATATGAAAACCTGGATCACAATAATGCGATCTCCTCCCGGAGCGAGGCCAAAGAACTTATTCGGTTTTTGGTATGGTGCATCACCGAAGGTCAGGTTTTGTCCCACCCGCTGGGGTTCGCCCGTATTCCTGATACGGCTCTGGAGAAAAATCTCGTCATGATTCGACAGCTAAAGTGGGAAGGGGAACTCATAGGTGAAGAAGTTCTTGATGAAGTCGATTTTGAAAAGCTGCCCTCCTGAGAACAAGTCTGTAATAGTGGAATGGATTTTTTGAACCACACCTCAACCCTTGTACATGAAGTCTGATTCAAAACAGCCCCGCGATACCGAAGCCGGGGAGCAAAAGCACAAAATAGGCATTGCATACCTATGGCTGGGTGACCGGATTTTCAAAGTTCTCGTTGTGCTGCTGGGTATAAGCATCATAATGCTTGCCCTGGGCATGGCATGGGTCTTGTATTCCGAGGGAAGCGATGCCTTAAGCGAATTCGGGTTTTTCACTTTTATCAGCAGCCGTGTTTGGGACCCGGCTGTTCAGCTTGTTTTCGGAGCCTGGCCTTTCATCTTCGGCACGCTCGTTACCAGCTTTATGGCTCTGATCATCGCCTTTTTCCCGGCTCTGGCCGTTGCCATATTTTCCGCCGAATATGCCCCGCGCCGGCTGGCCGCAATCATCGATAATCTGGTGCAGCTGATCGCCGCAATTCCGAGCGTGGTTATCGGTATCTGGGGGATTTTCGTTCTCGCCCCCTGGCTGCGCGATACCATTTATATGCCCATTTTCGACTGGACGGCCATTAATTTTCCCGAGTTACTTCCCGTTTTGGGAAACCCCATCGGTTACGGCATGGCTACGGCCACCATTGTACTGGCCGTTATGATTATCCCTTATACTACGGCTTTGGCTAAAGACGCCATCAAAGCCGTCCCTAAAGATCAGCGTGAAGCTTCGTGGGCGCTGGGGTCCACCCGCTGGGAAGTCATCCGCATGGCCGTTTTACCCTATGCCAGGGGCGGTATCATCGCGGGAGCTATTCTTTCACTGGGGCGGGCTATCGGTGAAACCATGGCCGTTGCTATGCTTATAGGAAACAAAAATACGCTTCCGTTTTCCATATTCGGAGCCGGCGCAACAATGCCCTCGGTTATCGTAAATGAGTTTCGGGAAGCCGTTGAAAGCCTCCACCTTTCGAGTCTTATGGCTATCGGCTTTGTGCTTTTTCTGATCGCCCTGATCGTAAACCTTACCGCTTCTTACATCAACCGCAAGCTTTCGATCGGAGGGAATCAGATTCTATGAAAAGCATGCGGCGCAGAGAAATTCATAACAAGATGATGGAAGGGGTGCTCGTGGTTGCTACCGTGCTGGTGCTGTTACCCCTGCTCATCATCGTTGGTCACGTACTCGTCGAAGGGGTCGGTGCCCTGAATTCCGACTTTTTTACCCAGGAACTTGGCTCTCCGTCCCGTGCCCTCCTCGATCGCCCGACCGGCCTTGTACATACCATCATCGGCACGGTGGTGGTTGATCTGCTTGCCCTCGCCATAGCCGTGCCCATCGGTATCGGAGCCGGGATGATGCTCTCCGAATATCCCGAGCACCTGCTCAACCCCACCCTGCGCATCATGAACGACACCCTGAACGGAATGCCCGCCATCCTGAAAGGCCTCTTCGCATTTGTACTGATCGTAAAACCCATGGGTACTTTCTCCGGACTTGCCGGAGCCGTAGCGCTTAGTTTTGTGATGATTCCCATTATCGCCCGGGCTACCGAAAGCGCCCTGATGGCCATCCCCTGGACGATTCGCGAAGCAGGCCTCGCCCTGGGAATACCGAGATGGCGAGTGGTGATCTCCACAGTAATGCCCGCAGCCAAAATCGGAATGGTAACCGGACTCTTACTTGCCTTTGCCCGCGCCGCCGGTGAAGCTGCTCCGCTGCTGTTCACCTCTTTCGGAAACAACTACCTGCCGGATCACTGGCTCGGATTTATTTTTAATCCGGTAGATACCCTTCCCCAAAGACTTTACAGCCTGGCCATCAGTCCGTATTCCGAATGGCACAGCATGGGCTGGGCGGCGGCTATCGTTCTGCTCGCTTTTGTAGTACTCATTTTTATTATTGCCAGAGTTGCCACCCGCGACCGCATGAAACTGTAATCAACCGTTGTATGTCTGATTCATCTGAAAAAACCGCATCAGAAAAGCCACAAGCCGGGACCGGCAAGGCTGGAAAAGCTTCTCTTGAAGCGATGGCTTCCCGCGCCCGTTTGGAGACCCGCAATCTGACGGTCAAGTACGGAAGTACGGTCGGTGTCGAGGATATTAACATCCCGATGTGCGACAATTCGGTTACCGCTCTTATCGGCCCTTCCGGCTGTGGAAAGACCACTTTTCTGAGAGCACTCAACAGAATGCACGACCTTACCCGCGGTGCCTCCATTGAAGGAAAAGTACTGCTCGACGGAAAAAACATTTACGATGACGATGTGAATCCGGTGATTATCCGCCGAAAGATCGGCATGGTTTTTCAGAAGCCAACCCCCTTCCCCACCATGAGTATTTTCGATAATGTGGTGGCGGGGCTTAAGCTGGTGGGAATCCGAAACAAAAAAGTGCTTCAGGAAACCTGTGAAAAAGCACTCCGTCAGGCCGCCCTGTTCGATGAAGTCAAAGACCGTCTTAAAACTGCGGCCGTAAGCCTTTAGGGCGGTCAGCAGCAGAGACTTTCCATTGCCCGTGCCCTGGCCATCGAGCCGGAAGTGTTGCTGATGGATGAACCCACAAGCTCGCTCGACCCACAGGCAACGCTGCGCATTGAGGAGCTGATACAGGAGCTGAAAAAGCATGTTACCATTGTAATCATTACCCATAATATGCAGCAGGCGGCGCGGGTGTCCGACCATACCGCCTTTTTTTATATGGGTAAGCTGATTGAGATGGACGAAACCGATAAATTGTTTACCAAGCCCGGAAAAAAACAGACCGAGGATTACATCACCGGCAGGTTCGGGTGAGGCCGGATTCTTTCAACCATATTCATTCCATGATCTGACACGTATGAGCACTGCCATCCAAAAAAACCTGAACGAACTTGAGGCCAAGGTAATCACCATGTCTCAACTGGTGATTGCCGCTGTGAACCAATCGGTTGAAGCGCTTAAAGAAAAAAATGTAGATGACGCCCGCCGCATCAAGAAAGAAGACAAGATTATTAATCAGCACCGGTGGGATATTGAGAACCGCTGCATCACGCTGCTGGCAACGCAGCAGCCGGTGGCCTCCGATCTACGCGAAGTCATCGCCATCCTGAATATAATCACGGAACTGGAGCGGATAGGCGATTACGCGGCGGGCATCTCCAAAATCGTAATCGTAATGGGCGAAAAGGACCACATCAAACCGCTGATAGACATTCCCCGAATGCGCGATATCGCCGTGGATATGATCGAAAACTCCATCAAAGCTTACAGCGATCGGAACGAGGTGCGGGCCCGAATGATCCACTCCCAGGACGATGATATCGATGAACTTTACAATCAGGTGTACCGCGAGCTGATCTCCTTTATGATAGAGCGACCCGATCAGATTACCCACTGTACCTTCCTGCTGTGGGTAGCACATAATATTGAGCGCATGGGCGATCGCGTCACCAATATGTGCGAGCGCATCATCTATCTGGTAAGCGGTGAACGGGCCGAGGATCTTCGTTAACCCCGGTTATGACGGATAATCTGATGATACGCCTCCAACACACCGGCCGTGGCTTTTCCTTTCAGTACGGTTACACCCGGCATCTCTTTTAGCAGGGTGATGCCGTTCGAGGGCGTAAACTTCATTCCCGCCAAGTTCAGCGCAGGTACATCACCACCGCTGTCGCCGATGTAGGCAAGCTCTTCAAGACGATATCCGCAGGCCTCGCACAACCATTTCAGTCCGGTGCCCTTATTGGCTCCACTCATGATAATATTGATGGAAATCTCGGTCCGGTGCACTTCAAAATCCGGATGCTCCCGTCCAACCCGCTCCTTCACCTTTTCATACATGTCGATAATAACCGGCTCCTCGGTATGTATAATGCCAACATCGGTACGCTTGGTGAACTCCCCGGCGGCGCCTTTATGGGTTTGGATGATGTCGGATTCCACCCACTTCCGGATTTGTGCAATTTCCTCCTCTTTTTCCGGCGTCAGGATCTCGGGCCAAAGAAAACGAACGTTTACAAGGTCGAGCATCCCCCCGCCGCTTTCAAAAATCATAGGCTTGTAAATCCCCAGCCATTGCCCTACCGCCTCCACATAAGGCTGCGGCCTGCCGCTGCAAATGGTTACCGGCGGCACGGCAGGATCGGTGCGGCTTAGGTCGTTTAGTTTTCGAATTTCGGTGAGCACGTCCCAGTCGGGCGTCTCGAACGGCATGGTGATGCATCCGTCTATATCTAATACAAACAGGGATATCATTGAAAAGAGTGCGTTGACAATGCGGGTTGTTGGAGCGCTCCAATATAAGAAGGCTTTGCGAATCCGTTCGTTTACCCGTCTTCTTCCTTATCACAAAAAGAAATCCTCGAACAGATCGCCTTTATGGATTACTCACACGAAAAAGTAAGGGCGTATCATTATACCGCGCAGTCAAAATCAAAGGCTGATCACCCAGCTTTATGATGGATCGAACCTCACCGTACACCTGAAAGCCCGTCTGTTTATCCGAGTAGCTTACCAAAGTATTCGTGTCCTGATCATACCGGATTAAAACTCCTCTGAGGGCATCGTAGGGTCCCTGCTGAGGTTTCACATCATACAAATTACCGCCGAGCAGAACTTCGGAACGGCCTTCTCCGGTTAAATCCGATGCGTGAATCGCATACACAGGAGCCATCTGCGCTCTGAGCGGCAGTCTTTCAGCCCGAAACCCGTCGCCCGTATTCCAGAAAACCATGCTTGCCAGTTCGGCGGCCTCCAGCCTGCGGGCACGCTCCAGCTGTTCACGGGTGAAAACTTCCTCAATGGTTTTTCCTCCGTAGCTTGCATAATCGGGGAATTTGTCTGCAAGCCCCGGAATTTCTTCGATCAGGTCATGCCTAAGCGCCATCGGGTAAGCATGTCCGTTCCGGTTGATGGTAAGAATATGCTCAATCATACCGTTGCCTTCAAAATCGCCGACCCACATCCGCACCGGCTCATCCGTACGGGCCCGGAAAATGGAGTTCAACCCGTGATTACCCGAGATGATATCCAGCCTGCCGTTTCCATTCAGGTCGGCCAGGGCCACGCTATTCCACCATCCGGTGTACCCGTCAAGTCCAAGCTGTCCGCTGATATTCGTCCACATGCCGTTTTCCTTCGAAAAAACCGCCGGGGCCATCCACTCGCCTACGACCACCAGCTCGGGAATTCCGTTTCCGGTTACGTCGCCGAGCGCGGCTCCGGTTACCATTTCTGCCTGCAGAAGCTCCGGTATGTAGGTTTCGGTAACGTCTTCGAAGCGTCCGGTGCCATCACCCTGAAGCAAAAAAGAGTCGGTTGGAAGTCCTACTGAAAAGGGACGCAGCCGCGTGCCCACAAACAGATCCTGATGCCCGTTTCCGGTAAAGTCGTGAGCAAGCACCACCGAACCCGAAACAAACTGACGACCGACCGGCAGCGCCTGACCGGTGGATTCAAAAACAAGATTCCCCTGATTAATATACATGCGGTCCACAAGAGCCGTGGATGCCGAAGAATGACTGTTTCCACCGCTCACTACGTACAAATCATCAAGCCCGTTTCCGGTGGCGTCGAAGAAAACGCAGGCGGTATCTTCGGATCGCGCGTGCCCGTCAAATAGTTCTGTTTGCAGTTGTTCAAAGTCAGCATCGGCCTGCCCGATCCAGAGCACACCCGCCTGATCACGGGCGCCTCCTGTGTACACATCCGGGATGCCGTTTCCGTTGATATCGCCCGTGCACAAGGCCGGACCCTCGGTGGAGCGCATGCGGTACAGCAGGCG
>PXDL01000331.1 GCA_003566395.1 Balneolia bacterium
ATGTAAGCACAGGAAGCATTTCCTATGATTCCTTTGGTAGTACATTCGGCGGCATTCCGCACATGGGCTCGAGTGGTAACTGGATGGAGGAAACAGATCCGCTGGAAGCCAAAAACTTTTTCTTCACCATTACTGCGGACCCAGGATTCACCTTTGACCTAACCGATGTAAGCAGTTTGGTTCGTTCAACAGGCGCTGGCCCTTCCGATATGGCGCTTATAATTGATGGAGATGTGATTGAAAGCATCGCCACACCGAATGAATCCGGCCCACCCTTTTTATCTGTTTCAGGCAGTGAACTTGTAGATTATACCGAGCTGACTTCTATTGTTGTAAGAATTGCGGGTTACGACAATGGGAGTCGTACCACCACGGGCACAGGGGCTGCCCGTATTGCAGATATTGAAGGTGAGCTGGTGGTAACCTCCTCAGCTACTGCGGAGGAGCCTGAAATCCCCGCACGTTCCTTTGAAGGAGGTGAATTTGAGGCCGTTACCTTCGGTGGGTTTGAAGGCACCCTGACAACCGTAGATCCTGATTTTGTGGCTGTTAGTCTGGAAGACAAAACGTTCGTAAACGATTTTACGCTTTTAATCACATCCGGGCCAAGCCTTGACTCCGACGTATTGCTCCAAATCGGCGGGTTTTCTAATTTCGGTGCCGCCCAGCGCTACCAATGGGAAGAAGGGGGCTTCACCGACGGCATCGGTGATCCGGTAACAACCCCGATAGTTCTGAACGACGATATAGATCTTAGCGGAACCACAATCTGGATGGGCAACGGCTGGAAGAGCGCAAGCTCGGGAGGCGAATGGAGCGGTAGCCTGACGCTGCTGGAATCCGAAGAACTGCCAACCGAAATGTTCTTCTCCGATCGTGTTGATGCTAAAGGATGGTGGCTTGTAAGCAGCCCGAAGCAGGGAACCACCTTCGCCGAACTTTTCAGCGATATCTGGACGCAATGTTTTGACGGTGCCGACTACGAAGGCCAGTTCTGCGGCGATACAGAAAACGGTCCCGGAAATTCCAATATCCTGTATTGGGATCAGGAGGAAGGCGGAACCGGCGCATGGATGGCCCCGGAGTCAATGGATGCTCTTATTCCTTTTGGCCGGTCCATATCTGTTTTCGTTTATGAAAAATCAGAACCCAGCGGCCCGCCACAGACTTTTCCCGTCGAGTTCGAGCTTGAAGGCTACGGCTTTTCGGTTCCGTTTTCTCTCAACGTTGTCAACGAGAAAGCTGTATTACTCGGAAATCCTTATGATGAGAATATTGACCTGAGTTTGGCTGTAGAAGGTGAGAATGATGATTTCAACAACCTTACCGGCATTTTCTATAAACTGGACCGTTCTACCGGCACGTTCTCAGACACCTACGATTCTGAATTAGACAGCGGTTCTTTTGAAGTTGATCCATTCGACGGTTTCTGGGTTGAAAGCGACGGTGAAGGTGCTGACGGCTTTTTCAGATTCAGTGAGGATCTAATTGCTCCATCAGCGGTAGCCGGCGGCCGTGTCCAATACGACAAACCTCAGTCGGGATTTGTACACTTAATTGCCGGGTTTGAAGACACCCAGATTCGTACCTCTGTCCGGGTTATTGAAGGCTTTCAGCAGGGACGTCCGGGAGCAACTTATTTCGATCCGCTGGAGAATCAACCGGCCGCCATGTACACGCTGTCTGGCGACCAAAGGATGCAGCATCATTACATAAGCGCCGATATGCAGGATCTCATGACCATTCCCGTGGTTATCAAGGTAGCTGCAGAAACAGAGATTGAGCTTTCGGCTCAGTTTGAGGACGTGCTTCCCGAAGGATGGAGCTACACGCTTCATGATAATGCTACCGGAATGTCGGCAGATCTTGGAAACGGCGAAATCTACGCATTTACCGCCGAACCGACGCAGGAGCTGGTGGAAGACCGTTTTGTGCTGAGCATCACGCCGGTACTTACCAGCACAGGCCCTGAAAACGAATTGCCGAAGGTCGTTTCACTGGATCAGAATTATCCGAATCCGTTTAACCCGACGACTCAAATCAATTATGATCTGCCGGAAACTTCCGACGTTCGTATTGATGTGTTCAACATTCAGGGACAGCGTGTAGCCACGCTTGTAAATGGCACCCAAAGTGCCGGCAGCCATACGGTTACATTTGATGCCTCAACCCTTTCCAGCGGCATTTATCTCTACCGCATGCAGACCGGAAGCACCGAGCTCACGCGTAAAATGACGCTCATTAAATAAGCATTCCGGTTTAGGGTTTAGTTAATATTTAAAGGCATCGGAGTTATCAAGCTTCGGTGCCTTTTTTATGTTTGTGCAGATTGCACTTCACCATTTACTTTCCGATTCGGAAAACCCGCAGAGCGGTATATTCAGGCCGCTTTTCACTTTCTATAAATTCGCCGGCTAAAACCGGACATCAGCAGTAACCACACTACTATGAAACAACGACTTGGACTGTTGGCTTCAGGCCTTTTACTGGGCATCATTTTAATGGCTGTAATCAGGCCCGGACCCGACTACGAGACTGTAACTACACGCGTTATAGCCGAAGCCGAAAAACTTTTCGGCCTTGAATTTACCACGGCCCATCGAGACTCAATGCTGGGCGGGGTTCGTGATAACCGCGACTCGTACCTGATTATGCGTGAGAAAGAGATTCAGAATGACGTGTGGCCGTCCGTTCAGTTTAATCCCATACCACGTGGATTTGAGTTTGATACAGAACAACGCGAACAGCGCTGGAGTCTTACCGAAGATGTTCGGCTTCCCGAAAACAGGCAAGAACTGGCGTTCTTCACGGTAGCAGAGCTCAGCGTTCTCATCCGTAAGCGTGAACTTACTTCAGTGGAGCTTACTGAGCTGTTTCTGGAGCGGTTAAAGCGCTATGATGCACAGCTTGAAGCCGTTATTACTCTGACCGAAGACCTTGCGCTCAGACAGGCGCGAAAAGCAGATTCACTTCTGGCGGCCGGAGAATGGCTCGGACCGCTTCACGGTATTCCATACGGAACCAAAGATCTGCTGGCGCTGGAAGGATACCCGACGACGTGGGGTGCCATGCCTTATAAAGATCAGGTGACGGATGAAACTGCAACGGTAATCAATAAGCTCGAAGAAGCCGGAGCCGTACATCTTGCCAAACTGACGCTTGGTGCATTGGCCTGGGGCGACGTCTGGTTCGGCGGCACAACCCGATCGCCCTGGAACACAGAATGGGGAGCAAGCGGATCGAGTGCCGGCCCGGCAGCAGCGGTTGCGGCCGGTCTCACACCGTTTACCATAGGATCGGAAACGCTCGGCTCTATCGTCTCTCCGGCTACAAGAAACGGGGTTACGGGGTTTCGCCCGACTTATGGAAGGGTGAGCCGGTATGGCGCCATGGCTTTGAGCTGGAGTATGGATAAACTGGGTCCCCTCACGCGAACGGCCGAAGATGCGGCCCTTGTTTTTAATGCCATTTACGGGCCGGACGGCCTGGACCCGTCATTATATGAACTTCCGTTTAATTATGATGCCGAGATTGACTTAAGTGAGCTGAAAGTCGGCTATGTGGCAACAGCCTTCGAATTGAACTACCCCGACCGGGAATATGATATGGCCGCACTTGCCGTACTGCGTGAACTCGGGGCCGAATTGATACCTGTTGAACTGCCCGAGGTGGATTTCAACGGAATGAACTTAATCCTGAGCGTGGAAGCAGCCGCGGCTTTTGATCAGCTTACCCTGAGCGGCCGTGATTCACTTATGGTGCGTCAGATCGTAAACGCCTGGCCGAATGTGCTTCGTACGGCCCGGTTCGTTCCTGCGGTAGAATACATACAGGCTAACCGCGCCCGCACTCTGCTCATTGAACAGATGCATGAAGCCGTCAGCGGGTTGGATGTGTACGTATCTCCTTCCTTTGTAGGTGGAAATTTACTACTTACCAATCTTACGGGCCACCCGGCCGTGGCTGTTCCCAACGGCTTTCGGGATAACGGTATGCCGGTCAGTATTACATTCAGCGGCCACTTGTTTGATGAGGGCACCGTACTTTCTCTGGCAAGGGCTTACCAGCAGGCTACTGATTTTCACCGGCGGATTCCGGATGGATTTCTGGAGTAGCCGTCTTCACAAATCTTTCCGCAAGCCGGAGTTGTATTCATACGGAAACTCATCCTCACATTCACATTCAGATTCATTCGGTAAAAACCTGCTCGATTCCATTGAATCTGTGATTCCTCCGAAATAGTAGAAATATCGCCGGGACGGTGTATCTTTGTTCAGGTTTGATTTATCATCCGGTGAATTACGCAGGATGTAAGAAGAAACAGGACTCCACTCCCAAGCACATATCTGAATTATGAATCGTTCTTTATTATGGTTTTCTATGATTGTCCCGATGCTTTGCATCATGCTGCTGGTTGGCGCGGGATGTTCCGAGAACAAAACAGATGAAGTAGTAGCTGAATGGCCTCATTCGGTCAATTATGAAATTTTTGTTCACGCCTTTGCAGATGGTTCGGGGGATGGCATCGGCGACTTTAAAGGGCTGACGGCCAAACTCGACTATGTTGCGGATCTCGGCGTACAGAGTATCTGGCTGATGCCCATCCATCCGTCGCCTTCCTATCATAAGTACGATGTGGTGGACTACCGGGGCATTCATCCGGAATACGGCACAATGGAAGATTTCGAGGAATTTTTAGCTGAGGCTCATGACCGGGGTATTCGTGTGGTAATCGACCTGGTAATCAACCACACCGCCCGGGATCACCCCTGGTTTCAGCAGGCGCTCGAAGGCCCGGACAATCCTTTCTTTGATTTCTACATCTGGGAAACCAGAGATAACATTGAAAACCTGACCGTAGAATATACCGGCCCGGACAGCGATAATGTCCAAATATGGAATCATGCAGAAGCCCTTGATAAATATTACTACGCCTATTTCTGGGCCGGAATGCCCGATCTGAACTACGACAATCCGGCGGTTCGGGACTCTATATATGCCATAGGTCACTATTGGCTCGAAAAAGGAGTGGACGGATTTCGTCTTGATGCCGCCAAGCATATTTACCCGGACCATCGCGCGGAGGACGCGCATGCTTTCTGGGATGAATTCCGGGCCGAGATGGAAAAAGTTAATCCGGATGTACTTCTTGTGGGTGAAGTCTGGGCTTCGACCGAAGTGGTGAAGCCGTTTCTCACGGGACTGCCTTCTCTTTTTAATTTTGATCTCGGGTATGCAATTATGGATGCCGTGAAATCGGGCATCGGGGCCGGGTTGGCAGAGCGCCACTCGGTAATACTTAATGAATATCTTTCGGTTACCGAAGATTTCATCGACGCAACCTTTCTCACCAACCACGATCAAAACAGGGTGATGAGTGAGCTTCAGGACGAGGCCAAAGCCAGGTCCGCGGCTTCGATTTTGCTAACCCTGCCGGGTTCACCCTATATTTATTATGGCGAAGAAATCGGGATGCTTGGTTCCAAGCCCGATCCGGATATTCGTGAACCCATGCTCTGGACGCCCGAACCGGACGAAATGCGCAGCCGCTGGAGAGAACCACGCCACAGTACCGATGAAACGGTGCGGCCGGTATCTGTTCAGCTTGAAGATCCCGGGTCGTTATTGAACCATTATAAATCTCTGATTGAGTTTCGCAACAGAGACCATGCGCTAACATATGGCAGACTCGTGCCTGTTTCCGGTTTGGATGAGCGTCTGGTGGCCTTCAAACGGCTTCATGCCGAGGGTGATCGGCTGGTGTTGCATAATGTATCTGATGAAATGGTAGAGTTGATACTTCCTGAAGATTTATACCGGTTTGCTTTGGTTCAGAAGAGTATAGCACAGGCAGAGTTTACGGAGCATACGGTCGTTCTTCCACCCTATTCGAGTATAATTCTCGGTGAGTAAAGCAGTCTGAAACCAAAAGTTAGCATCAAAAAAAAGCCATCCTGTAAAGGGATGGCTTTTAATTTCTACGACGAAACGAGCAATTAATACCGGTAGTAATCCGGTTTGAAAGGCCCGTGTTGCGGAATGCCCAGATATTCGGCCTGATCGGGGGTCAGCTCTTCCAGGTCCACGCCGATTTTTGAAAGATGCAGCATGGCAACTTTTTCATCGAGTTCTTTCGGGAGTACGTGAACATCCACGGAAAACTCTTCAGGGCGTGTCCAGAGCGCGATTTGTGCCAGCGTCTGATTTGTGAAGCTGTTGGACATCACAAAGCTTGGATGACCGGTGGCGCAGCCAAGGTTTACGAGACGGCCTTCGGCAAGCAAGTAAATGGTGTTGCCGTTCGGCAACACGTATGAATCCACCTGATCTTTGATGGTTTCTTTCTTTCCGTTTGCGTTGAGCCAGCGTACCTGAATTTCGGAATCGAAATGGCCGATGTTGCATACAATAGCCTGATCTTTCATGACTTCGAAATGCTCGTCGCGGAGTACATCCTTGCATCCGGTGGCGGTTACAAAGATATTCCCTTCGCGGGCGGCATCGCTCATTTTTTTCACTTCGTAACCGTCCATCGCGGCCTGAAGCGCGCAAATCGGATCTATTTCTGTGATGATCACCCGGGCGCCATAAGCTCGGAGATTTTCGGCCGAGCCTTTGCCTACATCCCCATAACCGGCAACCACAGCCACTTTGCCGGCTATCATTACGTCGGTGGCCCGCTTGATGCCGTCCACCAGAGATTCGCGGCATCCATACATATTATCAAACTTCGATTTGGTGACCGAATCGTTCACGTTGATGGCCGGCACTTTAAGTGTACCGTTTTTAGCCATTTGATACAGGCGATGCACGCCGGTTGTGGTTTCTTCGGAAAGACCACGGATATCCTTGAGCAACTCAGGGTAGTCGTCGTGAACCATAGCGGTAAGGTCACCGCCGTCATCGAGAATCATGTTCAGCGGTTGTCCGTCTGGGAAATGGAGCGTTTGCTCTATCGCCCAGTTAAACTCTTCATCACTCATACCTTTCCAGGCGTAAACGGGAACACCTGCGGCAGCCATAGCAGCAGCGGCGTGGTCTTGCGTGGAAAAGATATTACAGGAAGACCAGGTTACGTCGGCTCCGAGTTCAATCAGTGTTTCAATTAACACGGCTGTTTGAACGGTCATGTGGAGGCAGCCGGCAATACGAGCGCCTTTGAGCGGCTTGCTTGCGCCATATTCTTCGCGCAATGACATGAGACCGGGCATCTCGGATTCTGCAATCTTAATTTCTTTCCGACCCCAGTCGGCCAGGCTTATATCTTTAACTTTATAAGGAAGTTTTTTTTCTTTGGTTACGGACATATTAATACTTGTTCATATTGTGTGAATCGTTATTGTCTTACAACTAAGTTCAATTCTATTTTGAGATGTGTAATGCTGCTTCACGGAGAAAAAATGTCTGAGACGAGGTGAATACGGCAAAATAAATAAATGCTGCTTGAACGGGCTGTAAAGCCAAATTTAAGGTAGTGCGACAAGGTAAACGAAAAAACAGGGATATACAATCCGTGAGAAGTGAACTTTTTTATTAAAATTTTTTAATAAAAGTTTGTATATTGGGTTCAACCTTTCGGCTTGCACCAACGAGTCTCGCATTTCCAAAGTAGAAAAGGCCCCTCTTATTGCACAACCTACATCTCTAAAATCAGCGCTATGAATAAGCTGAGACATTTTTTCATATTTCTCGTTTTCATTCCCTTTCTGTATGTGACACCTGCACAGAGCCAGCAGTTTGCCGTTAAAGGCAATGCGGGTACCCTCGGAACCGGTATCGAACTTGTAGCCGGTGTTTCCGAGTCGGTTAGTATCCGGGCAGGGGGTAATTTTTTTGATTTAACGAGAAGCTGGGAATCATACAGTACCAGCGATTTTGAACTTTCAACAGATATGCGGTTGAGAAATATTACGGCTCTGGCCGACTGGTATCCTTTCAGCCGCAGCAAGTTTCGCATCACAGGGGGTGTGGTGTGGAATATGAATGATTTCTCAGGTACCCTCACTCCACTGAAAACCTTTACAGTTGGCGGTGATACCTATACACCTGAAGACCTCGGCACGGTAGATGTCCTTTTCGATTTCCCCGCTCTGGCTCCTTATGCCGGTTTCGGCTACGGAAGTCCCTTCATCGGAAGCTCATTTGGTATGAATGTGGATCTCGGGTTTTTCTACCAGCAAAGCCCGGGCGTTACCTTCCATGCTCCTGGTCTGCTAAAACCAACCGAAAGCCAGGCAGCTGTAATGCAGAATAATCTGGAATGGGCCGACCTCTATCCCGTGCTCACGCTTTCGCTCTACTACAAATTGTAATACACTTAATCCGGCTATGAAATACTTAAAATCCTTTTTCCTTTTTGCCTGCTGTCTGCTACCAATGCTCTATGTGGCGGGCTGTGACATTGTAAACCCGATTGAAGGCGTAAAAGCTATACTGAATACGAAGGCGAGAACTACCAGCATCACCCTTGTATTCATAGATACCAAAACCGATTCCCCGGTAGGCCTGAATACGGATAAAAAAGTAAATGTCACTATTTCGGGACGTGATTCCGATGTAATTATCGATTTGCTGAATCGCCAAACCAATAGTTTTGTCAGCAGTAACGGCTTTGTCAGTTTTGCGATAAAAGATGAAATTATTCCCGACCGGAATGCGACCATCGAGTTTATAGTATCGGCAAAATCAGACGATTACCTGCCGGTTACCCGCAAAATAACGCTCAAATCCACCCGCTCGCATCCCTATGAAATAAATATGGTTCCGAGCGATAATCTTCCCGAAGGCGTTACGGGTTCAGTAAGCCGTGGCGGACTCATTGCAAACGGTGAATTACAAGAGGAGACAATTTTTGAAACTCCTGAAGATGCCGGATCAAATACACGTTCAATTGCAATTCTGCCGGCGGGTACAACCATCACAACGGAAAGCGGAGAAGAACTGACCGGTGAGCTTACAGCAACCTTCTATCACTTTAGCAACAGTTCCTCGAATGCGCTTGCTTCATTTCCCGGCGGATTTTCAGGTACCTACATCGATTTAAACGGCAACGAAAGACAGGAGTTTTTCACCACAGCAGGATTTCTGAAAATCGAAATTACGGACGACTACGGCCGTAAAGCCAAATATTTCAGCTCTCCTGTTGAGCTTGTGGTGGAAACCAACGCTGAAACCAAAGACCATAACGGAAATCCTATAAGCCTGGGAACGCCTGTTCATATTTGGAGTTTGGATTCCGATACCGAGACTGGTGTTTGGCAATATGAGGAAGAAACAACCATATCAGAATCGGATAACGGTCAATTTGCCACGCGCTTTGAGACAGATCACTTTACGTATTTCAACACGGGATGGTCTGCTTCCCAATGTGAGCAGGGCCCCATTGTTAATGTGGTGAATAACAACATCAGGCTCAGAGGCAAGCTCTATAAGACATCCGACGACTCTTATATCGGTACGTACCAGTCGCGGGATTCGGAAGATGAAAACGTGGCCTCGTTTTTCAGCATTGAAGATGTTCCTCCCGGAACGGCGGCCTACTTTGAAATGCACGATGTGCACAACGATATTGTGGCAACCGTGCATTTTACTGAACTTTGTAATAACAGTGTCGAAACGGTTGATCTCAGCCACCTCGACACCATCGATGTTACGTTTATCGGAACCGGTATTTGCAAAAACCAGGGTAATGCAGAGGTGCGGCCGAGCTTCCCCGGATGGTACACATCCGAATCAAATGCAGTATGGGTTTCAGCAGGTGAAGTGGTGAACGGCGAGCTGGAAATCACTCTGCCGGGGCCGGCGAACTACGAATTCGGCTCGTATTATGAGGATGATTTCGTAACCCATGTTCTCGATCTCAATAATGCCACCAACGGAGTG
>PXDL01000062.1 GCA_003566395.1 Balneolia bacterium
GAGCTGCGGGCACGCTTTCAAACCGTTTTCGGCGATCCCACGCAGGTTCTGGATGATTTGGTATTCCAGTCAAATTTTCGTGCAGCCGAAGCCATTCAGTACGAATACTGGTTTATTATTGATGACGAAATTCCGCTTATGATTCTCGATATCGACGGTCCGTTTGCCAACGGCCTTGTCTATGCGGTCTCGGTCAGATATATCGATTTAATGCCGCAAATTAAGCGCGCGCTTTCTCAGAAATTGATGAACCCGACACAGCTTGAACCGTACACGGATGTGTTTTACTCGCCCGAACGCCGGAGCTGGTACGAAATCCGGTACAGCGAGGGCGAGTTCGGGTACGAAGAAATTCCGGTCCCTCAGCGCTTCCGGCGCCTGAACCTCAACTGATACGCTAAATATTTTTTCCCTTGGCAGCAAAAAAGAAGCTCTCCGGGCGCGAAGAACGGGCGCGCAACAAAAACAAGCAGAACAGTAACCAAAAAGCAAAAACCTGGGCACGCGAGTGGGGCGACGCCCTTTTGTGGGCACTTGTGGCCGCGGTTATCATTCGTGCATTTTTCTTCGGTGCCTACAGAATCCCGACTCCCTCTATGGAAAGAACCCTTATGACCGGCGATTTCCTGCTGGTTTCAAAGGTGCATTACGGCGCCCGAACTCCGCAGTCGGTCGGAATTCCGTTTACGGGAATTCATTTCAGAAATCTGCGCCTTCCGTCCTTCCGTCTGCCCGGATTCATGGACATCAAGCGTGACGACATCGTGGTGTTTAATTATCCGATAGATGACGGTATTCCATCACAAAAAACCAATTATATAAAACGAGCAGTTGGTCTGCCGGCCGACACTCTGGAAATACGTGATAAGGTTTTATACGTGAATCACGACGTGGCCGAGGTGTATGATACCTATCAGTATGTGTATGAGGTTCGTCCGCTTGAGGGAATTCGCATCAGCAGCGAAAGGCTGCGCTCGGTCGGTGCCACGCCTATCGGTACCCGTGGCAGGCAGGGCGATCGTATTTTCGCTCATATGTCTGAAGAGACGGCCGAGGAAGTATTAAGCTGGGGAGGTGTTGAAGATGTATCGGTCTATATCAATCATCAGGGGAACTTGAGCAGTAATTTCAGGTTTGCGCGGGGGTTGAACGGAGCCTCGAGCGACCAAATGCCGCAGATAGTGGTGCCTTTCAGTGGTCAGCAAGTCTCGCTAAGCGCTGATAATATCAATCTGTATTATGATATCATCAGCCGGTATGAAGGCAACAGGCTTGAGGTCCGCAATGAGCGCATCATCATAAACGGAATCGAACGCGATTCCTATACCATACAGCGTGATTACTATTTTATGATGGGAGATAACCGCGATAACAGCGAAGACAGCCGTGCCTGGGGCTTTGTGCCCGACGATCATATGGTGGGCCGCGCATGGGTGATTTATCTGTCCCTCGACGGCTACGCGCCCCGGTTCAACCGAATTCTGAAATCCATCCATTAATAATCTGTTTTCTGCACCGATCGGTTTTTAAGGCTTCCATCCGCAAATCCTGAGGCAGGAATCCGGTTACGAAAATGCCGTTCCAATAAACCGGCCGTGAATTCGTACTTTTAATGATATGAATACAACCGAATTACCTGAAGCGATTATAGACACGAAAAAGATCAACCTGAAATCACTGGGCAGGGCTGAACTTGAGGCGTTTTGCACCGATATGGGGCTGAAGCGATTTCGCTCCGATCAGCTTTTCCAGTGGATGTACCAGAAAGACGTCACTGATTTTAATCAGATGACCAACCTTTCCAAAGATCTCAGGCAGAAGCTGACCGAGGCCGCGGTCGTGGGTTCTATTGAAACGGCCTCGCAGCAGAGGTCGGCCGACGGAACCATTAAGTTTTTGTTTAGCCTTCCGGACGGCCACCGTGTGGAAGCGGTGATGATACCGGATTTTAATGATGATGAATCGGTGCGAAGGCTTACAGTCTGCGTTTCATCTCAGGTAGGCTGCGTGTTCGGATGCTCGTTTTGTGCGACCGGAAAAATGGGCTTTTTACGGCATCTGCATCCCGGTGAAATTGTGGATCAGGTGGTGAAAATAAATGCCGTTACCGAAGAGCTGTATGGTCGTGGTATCTCAAATATCGTGTATATGGGGATGGGGGAGCCGCTTCATAATTACAAGGCCGTTACCGAATCGGCCGCTATCATCACCGATGAAAAAAGTCTGGGGTTGTCTCCCAAACGAATTACGGTTTCCACGGTTGGGCTGACGAAGCAAATCCGGAAAATCGCCGACGAAGGCCATACCTTCCGGCTTGCGGTTTCGCTTCATGCGGCAAGCGATGAAAAACGGGACAAGATAATGCCCATCAACAGCTCCCTGAACCTGAGCGCACTACGGGAGGCCGTTGAGCACTATCACGCAAAGACAGGGCTTCCGCTTACCTACGAGTATCTCCTGTTCGACGATTTTAACGACGGGCCCGAAGACGCCCGCATGCTGGCTAAAATTGCGCGATGGGCACCCAGCAAAATAAATATCATCATGTATAACAATGTGGCGGGTGTTAGCCTGCAACGCGCACGCGAAGACCGCCTTGATGCATTCATGCGTGCCCTCCGTGATTATCACGTCCGTGCGACCGTTCGCCGGAGCCGCGGTGATGATATCGATGCCGGATGCGGCCAGCTTGCCATCCGTGAAGGTCAGGCAAAAGGCAAAACCATCGGCAGCTGAATTAGGCCTTAAGGGTCAGGGTTCGGCAAAGGCTTCAAACAATTGCATTCATCCAACCCTTATACCCGAAACTGCTATCTGTTCTCAGCCGGCGTGAAACGAATGGCCTGTCCGCCGCCGGGGGCGAGTTCGAGCGTTAACTCGGTTTCGCTGTCCACGCTCACCTCTTCTATGACAAATCCGTAGGGATTGGAATCCCAATCGGCGTCTTCGGTGTCGCGGTATATCTGAGCGATATATTCACGGCCGTCATCCAGAAATGAAAGAGGGGCGATGAAGCTGCGCGGTTCCTCATTGGTGATGCTTCCGAGATAGAAATCGTCGCTGTTACTGTCCTTGCGTACCACGGTGATGTACTCCCCGACAGAGCCATGCAGCACCTGCGTATCATACCAGTCAACCGGTACATCTTTTATAAACTGAAGGGCGTCGGTTCGCTGCTGATAATGCTCGGGCAAATCGGCGGCCATGTGGAGCGGACTGTAAATTACCACGTACAGCGCCAGTTCTTTGGCGAGGGTGTGATTCACCCGGTTGTCGGGTCGGTATTCATCAAAATGCAGCTCAACGATTCCCGGGGTGTAGTCGAACGGACCGCCCAGATTGCGGGTAAACGGGAGCAGTGTTACGTGGTCGGGCGGGTTGCCGTTTCCGTGCCAAAGGCCTTCCGAATCGCCCCAGGCGTTGTATTCCTGTCCGCGGGCCACCTCACGCGTCATCAGGTTGGGCCAGGTCCGGCGCAGACCGGTATCTTTAACGCCCTCATGTACATTCAGCGAAATTTTGTGTTGTGCCGCCAGTTCCACCACTTTCTGATGATGCCGTACCATATGCTGGCCGTGGTGCCATTCAAAGTTTTTATTTCCGTATTCATCGGTCCAAAAAACTTCCTGTCCGTGGCCTACGTAGCCGGTTTTAACCGCTCGTACGCCCAGATTCTCATACAGCTCAAAAGCTTCGTGCATTTGTGATTCATAGTGTTCAACCGAGGCCGAGGTTTCGTGATGCCCCATCAACCGCACCCCCTTGTCCAGGGCGTATCGGGCTACTTCTTCAAGATCGAAACCGGGCATAGGCCGGGTGAAATCGAAGACTACGCCGTCGGCATACCACTCGCCGTCCCAGCCGGGATTCCATCCTTCCACAAGCACATGGGGAAAGCCGTGTTCGGCCGCAAAATCGATATAGCGCTTCGCGTTCTCCGTGGTGGCCCCGTGCTTATCACCGCTGCCCCAGGTGTATTTGTCAAGATGCATGCCCCACCAGATACCGACATATTTTGCGGGCTCAATCCAGCTTGTTTCTTCAATTTTATTAGGCTCGTTCAGGTTTAAGATGAGGTAGGAAGTAACAAGCCCGCCGGGCTCATCTGCTATCTGGATGGTCCGCCACGGTGTTACCGACGGAGCCTGAGTCCGGACACGCACGCCGTCGTGCCAGGGCATGAGGTTGGCGTAAAGCGTGGTTCCCTCGGTCCGTTCCAGCGTCATGGTGGAGTAATCGACCAGGGCGGCCTCGTGTATGCTCAGGTAGAGATCATCGGCGGTGCGCATGGTATAAGGCGTATGAACCGTGTCGATTTCGGATACGGCGGAGTTTCGGGTCAGGTATTCAAACCGGTTCCACTGATAGGCGCCGATCCACCAGGATTCGTGATCGCCCGCCAGACGGAATTCGGTCAGCTCATCCATAATGTTGAAT
This sequence comes from Balneolia bacterium, assembly GCA_003566395.1. Taxonomy (GTDB): domain Bacteria; phylum Bacteroidota; class Rhodothermia; order Balneolales; family Cyclonatronaceae; genus Cyclonatronum. Next base: position 4,438 of record PXDL01000062.1, read on the forward strand.
TGCCCGAGGTAGGGCTGCTCCGGAAACTCGTACCGGAATCCGATACCGTCGTCGAAGGCCCGGAAAACGAGAATCAGCTCACGGGCAGTATCCGAGTCTTCGGCAAGATGCACTTTCAGTTCATTGTAATGATTGCGAATATGTTTCTTTTCTCCCCACACCTGCGTCCAGGTTTCATCGAATGAAGAACTGCTGTAATCTTTGATGACAAAATTTCCGTCAAGATCGGCAATTTCCCGGAGTTCAAACCCAAGACGCGAAGGTTCAATAATTGGAGTTCCCATACGGGAAATGCTGTAAAACGGCACTCCGTCAACCAGCTCAAACTCTATGGTGTTGATGTCACCGGGAGAGGTGACGTTCAGGTTTGCATCGCGATCACCGACTGCAGAGGAACAATTCATCAAAAAAAGGGCGATGAGAATAAGAATACAAGTTTTCATAAAAAAGCCTCGACTTAAAAAGAGAATATGATGATCGAAAAATACGGAATTCCGGACTTTAAAGTATTAAATCCGGCCTTGAGAAAAAATGGCCATAGAGTCGCTCCGCTCCTAATTTTGAATGTTGGGTTTTGAATTGTGAATGATTCTGACAAAGAAAATTAGTGAGATAACAAGCTTCCGGTTACTTTATTTATCCAATTAGACTGCTCACTGATACTGTTACTGTTACTGATACTGATACTGATACTGATACTGTACCCTGTAAGGGTCCGCAAAAAGGTAAAGACAGTTTGGCTTCCGGAAACCAAACATCCAATTCTTTTCTGAACTGAAATCTGATTATTATTGCGGGGTCCGGGCAGTTACGCTGCAAACCATTCTCACAGTAAATAAATAAAGAATATGGATGTATTGATCGGGATGTACGGAAGGATAGTGTTGTCAGGTTTTTTGCTCACTGCTTTATTGTTTGTGCCTGCTGCTCAGGGGCAGGATGAGACGCAGGAGCTTCAGCGTTGGCAGTCGCTGGAACAGGCGCTTTTCAGTGGAGGGAGTTTGTCAGGCAGTTCAGGACCCGGAAGCGTGAACTGGATAGACGAGGGCAATCTATTCTCTTATATGATTCATGATCAAAGCTCCCGCACGGCCGAGATACGAACCTACAATCCTGAAACAGGCGAAGATTTAGTCGTTTTCGACGGAGCTGAAATGAATTTCCCCGGAACCGATTTGCCGTTTCTGTTCCGGAGTTTCCAGTGGACCCGGGATGCCCGCCATATCGTGTTTCAGACCAATTTTGAGTCGGTGTACCGCTATTCGGGCACGGCAGATTATTATTACTACTCGGTAGAGCATCAAACCCTTGAACTTATTGCCGACCGCGCGTTTACCGCAGAGGTATCTCCCGACGGATCTCAACTTGCCTATCACAAAAACGGAAATATGTTTGTGTTTGACCTGACGGCCGGAACCGAGCGTCAGCTGACCGATCAAACCGAGCCCAATGTGTTTTACGGGCGCTTCGGTTGGGTCTATGAGGAAGAATTCGGACAGGTGCAAGCCTGGGCATGGTCGCCGGACAGCCGCTATATCGCGTTTTGGGAATCCGATGAGCGGGAAGTGCCGCTGTTCCGCACCACCGACTATGAAGGGCAGCATCCGGAGTGGTTCGAGATTCCGTTTCCAAAAGTCGGCGATACCAACCCGTCGGTGCGCATCGGAGTGCTGGATGTGCAGAACGGAGATAAAACCTGGCTTGATATCGATCCCGGTGAAGGCTACATCCCGCGTATTTACTGGACATCTCGTGAGGCGACCCTGGGCGTCACGGAAATGAACCGGGAACAGACGGAAATCAGGCTGCACTTTTTTGATGTGGTATCGGGACAAGGACGAAAGGTTATGGAGGAAAAGTCGGAAGTCTGGATTGATGTATTCGATTTTTTTGCGGGCATAGATGACTATTTCTTTTTTCCGCAGGATCGTGAAGAGTTTTTCTGGATATCAGACCGAAGCGGATATAAGCATATCTATCACTTTAATTACGAAGGGGAGAAGCTTGCTCAGGTAACGGACGGAGACTGGCAGGTGACCTTTGTGCATGCAGTTGACAGCGACCGGGAACTGATCTATTACACCTCAACTGAAGCGTCGCCGCTTGAACGACATTTATACCGCATCGGGTTTGACGGCACCGGAAAGACTCGGATCACAGAAACACCCGGCCGTCACCGCGTGGATATGGGGCCGAACGGACGATTTTTTATCGACCGCTATTCAGGTCCGGATACTCCGCTTCAGGTTGAGTTGTGGAGCACCGACGGCGGGCGGCTACAGGTGATGGAAGACAACAGCGCGGTACGGGAATTTATCGCCGAAAATGCATATTCGCCTCGCGAATTCTTTCGGTTTACAACCGAGGCCGGATATGATCTGGACGGCTACTATATTTTACCTCCGGATTTCAGCCCGGATGAACGTTATCCGCTGATTTTGCATGTGTACGGCGGCCCGAGCGCTCAGGGTGTGTATAAAGAGTTTGAAACCAATACGTTCAATCAGTATCTGGCCCAGCAGGGCTATGTTATTGCGAATGTGAACAACCGGGGCAGCGGGGGATACGGGCGCGATTTCGAGAAATCTGTTTATCTGAATCTTGGGTGGAAAGAGGCCGAAGATGTAGCGCTAACGGCGAAATGGATGGCAAGCGAACACGACTGGATAGACGGTGGCCGGATGGCGGTCCGGGGCCACAGCTACGGAGGCTATTTGAGCGCTTTAGTCATGGGACTACATCCGGACGTTTTCCAGGCAGCGATAATAGCGGCGCCGGTTACGGACTGGAGACTATAAGATACCATTTACACCGAGCGGTACATGGGGCTGTTGGACGAAAACGAGCAGGGATACCACAACGGCTCCGTAATGACGCATGTATCAAATATAGAGGGAGAACTGTTTATCGCACATTCCGCGATGGATGAAAACGTACATCTTCAGAATACGATGCAGCTCCTTACTGCGCTCATTGGTGCGGGCAAGGATGCCGAGGTGCGAATTTATCCGAAAGGCGCACACGGCGTAGCCTACGACGGGCCAAGTTTTGTGCTGCTGCATAAGGCCTATTTCGACTTTCTTGAGCGGACAATCGGTTCCGAAAGGTAAACTCTTGATACCTGATTTTTATTTCGAAACGGCCCTGGAAATTCGGTTGTGCAACGCGCCGATAAGCTCGTCCTGCTGCATCAGTTCTGTTGAAAACGGCTCGATGATAATCTCCCGGTGTTCGTCGATATCCGCCTTTCGGAAGCAATCGTAGAGCTCGCGGGCAAACCGGCGGTAATCTCCCTTGAAATGTGTTATACGCAGTCCGCGCAGCGGTTCTTCAAGCGGGATATCCGCCTCATGCAAAATTAACAAGGTGCGGCTGTTGTCGCTTTGCCGGTTCAGCAGGGTGATGTCTTTCTCACTCAGCCACCGGATTCCGGCTTTGGGAGCGTAATGAGTGTATTTCATGCCCGGACTTTTGGGCTGAAAAGGTGAATCGGTTTCCTTTGGTGAAAAGACTTCAGGGCGAAAGCCGCAGGCATCTTCGATAGCGGAAGCCGTTATAAAGCCGGGACGCAAAATCACCGGCGGATTCACGCTAAGATCCAGCACCGTTGATTCCAGCCCGATATCGCAATTACCACCGTCGAGCAGCGGTATCCGGTTGCCGAAATCGCTGTACACATGTTCGGGACGTGTAGGGCTGGGCCGTCCGCTTTTATTGGCACTCGGAGCCACAAGCGGGCCGGCATGCTCTATGAGGCTGAGGGCAAGCGGATGATCGGGCATACGCAGGGCAACGGTATCCAGGCCTGAGGTTACGGCATCGAGGACGCGGGCTTTTTTCTTAAAGACAAGCGTAAGCGGACCCGGCCAGAATTTTTGCATCAATACGCGCGCTCTTCCCGACACATGATCGGTAAACTGCTTCACCATATCGATGGAGCTGATGTGCACGATCAACGGATTATCAGCAGGGCGCCCTTTGGTATTAAAGATTAGCTGAACGGCTGCAGGATTCCAGGCCGATGCCCCGAGACCATAGACGGTTTCGGTGGGAAAAACCACAAGATTCCCCTGCTTGAGCAGCTCGGCGTAAGATTCTACAGGGGCAGAAGGTTTTGACATGAAATCAGGTCTGAATAAATGGTATTAATACAAGCCAAATATACCAACTCCCGCGTAAATGGGTTAGCAGGTTGGGTCAGTTTATATTCAATATAGAAAACGACCCGCGCATGCTCCTGGACGAAAAAAAGCCCGCCCCCGGCAGATGCAGGGACAGGCTTTGAAATATCAGCTTGGTCTTGTAAGAACTTTAATTCTGCTGACGGGTGAGTTCGGCCCGGAAGCGCGGTTCTTCATGACGCTCCAGATAATACGTGAAGGTGTCGTTTTCGAGATCGAGCTCCATCATCCATACATTGGTGGCGGCTGCCGGAATAATATCGGCGGTAACCTCGTCGGCCGGGAAAAACTGTACCGTGCCTGAACCGGCATCGCTGGCATAGCCACCGTAACCGTGATAGTCGTTCTCGCCAAGATCTTCCATCGTACGAACATCGCCGAGGTGATCGTGGAACAGATGCAGGCCCTGATCGCGCATTTCAAGGACCCATGCACCGTGCCAGTAGTCGCCGTCGCGTATCAGCTCGATGCGAACCATATTGTCTTCGCATTCGGAGATATGAGTTCGCAACTCGGTAGCCACCAGCGGGTGAGCCGGATCGTCGGGATAGCTTGCTTCTCCGGTAAACGTTTCCCCGCAAAGGGATTTGAGGTTGTCCAGAAAAGCCTGGCGGGCGTCAGTAGTTTCAACAGCTGTGGTACTTTCTGGAGGCTCCTGTTCTCCGCATCCGGCCATCATGAAAAGTGCGGTTACAAGTCCGATACTTATAAAATTGTTCATCAGAAAAATGAATTTAATGTTCCGGTTTTAGTTAGAGAAAGCCTTGCAAAACCGTTCGTTTGCCCGTCTTCTGCCGTGTCAAAAAATGAAATCCTTTAAAGTCAGACAATGCTGCGGTTTCATTTTCATCCGGCGTGGAATAGGAACAAATTTCCCGGTTTATCAATGCCTTCTTAGAGAGATCGTAGAGGCTTAAACTATGCCGCAAAGTGCATGCAAACATCATCCCCGTTTTTAAAGCCTTCAAGAATTAAGTAAGCGGTAAAATGGTAAAAATCAAAATGAATTCTATCCGAATCACTGTTGTCCGGGGAATCTGATTCTTACTGTATCAATTGGTAGCATGTTTTTGTCCCGCGGATTGAACGGAATGTTCCGGCCAAACTACGAAGTTCCGTGCCCTGAAGTAGTTTAGAGCCGGAGTTTTTACTTTTTTGGGTTAGAGTTAAGAATGGGTAGAGGCCCATGCAAAAAGGCTGATATCCTACTCATAGTTTGATTTAA
>PXDL01000585.1 GCA_003566395.1 Balneolia bacterium
CTTGCCGACAGTTTTATCCACGCCGGCGTTTTTGAACGTAGCCACACCGCCGATGCCTAAGTAAAGCCCGAGGTCGAGAGCTCTTTTGCCTTCATCTACAGAACCGTTAAAGCAGTGCCACACGCCGGTCAGGTTTCCATCCTGCTCGTCTTCGATGATGTCGAGCAGGCCAGCGGTCGCTTTGCGGTTATGCAGTACGATGGGTTTTTTCAAGTTTTTGGCCACCTTGCAATGTCTGTGGAGGCTTATTTTTTGCTCTTCCACAAAGTCCGTACTCCAGTGATAATCAAGTCCGGTTTCGCCCACGCCCACAATATCATCACCGGCACACTCGGCCAGGAGTGTAGCCTCCGGATTACAGCGGCTGTTGTTGATTTGACAGGGATGCACGCCCATCATTCGGTGAAAACGGATGTCGGAATGAGACAGCTTCTTCATCCGGGGAAGGGAGTCGAAGTCAATGGCGGGCATAAGAATATCTGTGATTCCTTTTGCCGAAGCGCGATCCAGCACCCCGGCAAGATCTTCATCAAAATCAGGAAGGTAGATATGGCAGTGTGTATCGATCAAAACGGATGGTGTAGGTGAATAAAGACCTGATGAAGATATTGGAATAATCAGCCCGCATCAATCCGGAGATAACCACCCTTAGAGTGTAAAAGTAGTGCTGTTCAGAATCTGTATTTGAAAACCTCGAAAGACACCGAGTTTCAGGAAGAGCTCTCAAAAACCCTTCGCGGGCCGCACTATCATTAGATTTTCTTACCCCGAAAAAACCTGAGTACGCCGGTTTCAATATTGCCTTATCGTTAACTGCGAGCCGGGTATTTGTTTTAGCTCACATTTTACAAATTAGTTTGACCTTATTGAACTGATTTTAGCGCATGTATAATCATTACACAGTGAAACTTAAGTTATTGATGTTTTTCTTAAATTTAAAATAATGTAAATTAGCAACTAATGAACCTTAACTGTCAATTTAACTGGAAAGAAAGTGTGGCATTTATACATTCTTTCCCGGCAATTCCGGATCATTTTACTAACATCTACAATTTAAGACAACCTAAGGGCTTATGTGAAGTTCACAAGCCATTTCAAAACCTAACAGGAGACAGTATGCGCACATCTATTTACATGTATATAATAACCCTGCTTTGCGCAGGATTATTATTTGGTTTGTACAGTCAGGCCCAGGCACAGGAACTTAAAGGAGCCCCTCCCGGGTCGGTAATTAACCCGGAGTTTGAAGTTCGTACCCCGGGTGTTAATCCTTTCGTGACGCCTGCGGATTTACTCGATGACGAATCCATTTTCAATACTACCGTTTTTTCATTCGGGGAAGTGGTCCTTTTTTCATATACCGATAACACCGAACTCAGTATTGTGAATAACCAGGGAACCGAGGTTCTGAATGTCGTGCTCAACCAGGACGAATATCAGGTCTTTATCGGGAACCAAGGCATTTATCGCATATTCGGATCAAACTCCTTCACCGCTCTTGTCGGCGATGCCACCCAAGCACTTGTCCATGGCTGGTACGCTGTGGACCAGAGCGGACGCGGTACTTCTACACTTTTCAATACGTATATGATGGGTAACTGGACGGGTTCGAGCCAGCCCGAGCAGTTTATTGTAGCTGCCTACGAAAACAACACCGATTTCACTATCCGTAATCTCGATACCGGTGCTCTGCTCTCGGCAGGCGTACTTAACGCCGGTGAGTTTTTCACCATGCCCAACACGCCTTACGACACCTTTTTGCAGGTTCAGGCAAGCAAACCGGTTTCGGCCCTTTCCTACGCAGACACCGATTATTACGTGCCTTCTTCAAACGGTACCTTTATCGGAACCTTCTTTTTAGGGTACTCCTCTTTCATCGGTGGCTGGACAAACAGCGTTACCGTAACCGGATATTATGACGATACCGAGGTTACGGTGTACAATGCGGTAACCGATGAAGTTCTGGCTGAATACACCTTGAACGAAGGCCAGGTAAACTCATTGGGGATTACCTCACCGACCTACTGGAGACTTGAATCCGACAAACCTGTCACCGCCGGCAACATTCCCTATGCAGGCTGGACCGGCAACTATTGGTATAAAACCAGAGCAGTGGACAGTACCGGCTTCGGTGCAGGCACCCTGTTTTACATGCCTACCATCGGATCCCGTATCGATGTATTTTCTTTCGAAAATGAAAACGCGGTAACAATAACCCGTTTGGGAGGTGAAAACGACTATCCTTACAATAACCCCCAGGTTGTTTTCGAAGACATGCTGGATGCCGGTGAAGGTTATACCTTCAGCTCTCCTTCCAACCGTTCTGTCTATAAGATTGAAAGTGATCAGAATGTTTCTGTAATCCAAAGTAACGGCGGAGCGGGCGCTGAATTTATGCCGCTCAGCTTCACCCAGAACCTGCCCGACCTTGCGGTTAGCTCCGACGGTATCCACTTCGATCCGGAGCAGGAAACCTACGATCAGGGCGAGGAAATTGAAGTTACCATAGACGTGTTTAACTTTGGCCCGATCGATGCCGAATCTGTTCTGATGCATGTACACGACGGCGACCCGGAAGGCGGAGGACTGGCACCGCTGCTTCACAGCGAGACCATTCCTGTTGTGCAAGGGAATTCGACGGAAAGTTTTTCGTTCACCTACACCGTGCCAAACAATCCCGAATTCCGGCAAATAGTGGTAATCGCCGATCCGAATAATGCTATCATTGAATCCAACAATGCCAACAATAAGGCCTACCGATTCATTGTTCCTAATGACGATCTGCTTCCGCCTATTGCAGTTACGGTAGAAGGGCCCGCTGCGCTGGGGCTCGATGATGAGCTTGAACTTTTCCCCAATCCTTTCGACGTTACCGCTACCCTGCTGAACACCGGAGATGCGGCAGCAGAGGATGTTACGGTAGAGCTGATACTTTTCGACGGGCTTTCGCTTGAGGACGGCGACCTGGAGCTTTCGCTCGGCACCCTCGGTGTAGGAGAATCGGTCGATATCCCCTGGACCCTGAGCGCCGACCCCGAGGTTACCGGCTCCAACCGGTACACCATCCGGGTTGATGCCTCCAATGCCGAATCCAAAGACGTAAACCGCAACGTAACCGTACCAAGTCCGCTGCCGGGCGGTATAGAAATTCTCATGCCGGCACCGGGTGAAGAAGGCGTCTCCCTCACTCCGATGCTCGCCTGGTCGGAATCACAGCGGGCCGCGAGCTACATCCTCCAGCTTTCTCACATGGAAGATTTTTCCGATATGCATGTAGATGAAAGCGGTTATATGGACACCGACTATCAGGTTATGGAAGAGCTTGAGGAAAACACCTTCTATTACTGGCGCGTCCGGGGTGTTAATCATCTCGGTGAAGGCGGCTGGGCGCAGGGTACCTTTTTCACCACAGGTACCACAAGCCTTCCCGGCGACGAGCATCCGAAGCAGTATCAGCTGGCTCAAAACTATCCGAACCCGTTCAACCCCACTACGATGATCAGATACGCACTGCCCGAACAGGCACATGTTACCCTTAGCGTCTATACCATTATGGGCGAGCGGGTAGCGGTACTGGCCAACGAAGTGCAATCCTCCGGCTGGCACCAGGTCAGTTTTGATGCCACACGACTTTCCAGCGGTGTTTATCTCTATCAGCTCAAAAGCAATAACTTCGTGGAAACACGCCGCATGATGCTCATCAAATAAGCATCCGAGCTTGAAACTCTTGTAATGAGAAAAGCCGGTACGGGGAAACCTGTACCGGCTTTTTTTATGAACGATTTTCGAGGTCCGGAAGGTGTTCCGTCCGGCTTTTCACTCGGGGTAAATGGACCGCTTGGCAGCCAGAAGCGTATTTTTCATAAGCATGGCTACGGTCATGGGTCCCACGCCGCCCGGAACCGGAGTGATCCAGCCTGCTTTTTCGGCCACGGAATCAAAATCACAGTCGCCGGTAAGTTTATAGCCTTTCTCCGTGGTATGGTCTGCTACTCTGGTGATGCCAACATCAATCACAACGACTCCTTCTTTTACCATTTGGCCGGTAATCAGGCCGGGCAGGCCCACAGCTACGATCAGAATATCGGCATCTATGGTGTGCTTGGTCAGGTCTTTGGTGAATTTATGGCAAATGGTTGTGGTCGCCTTTCCCTGGCTGTTTTCTCTGGATAGGATGATGCCCATGGGTGAGCCGACAATATTGCTTGCACCAACCACCACCGCGTGTTTTCCTTTGGTGGTAATACTATAATGATCAAGCATTTCCACGATGCCCGCAGGCGTACAAGGGCGAAAGCAGGGCTGCCCGACCGACATCCGTCCCACATTCATCGGATGAAATCCATCAACATCCTTGCGGTGGTCGATAGCTTCGATAATCGACAACGGATGTATGTGCTCCGGAACGGGAAGCTGAATCAGAATGCCGTCGGTGGCATCGTCATTGTTGTAATGACTCACCACTTCCGTAAGCTCTTTTTCGGAGACCGTATCGGGCAGGGTATGTGTGTGCGTATCAATTCCCACATCCTCACAAGCCTTCGATTTAGCGTTTACATAGGCGTTTGAAGCAGGATTTTCACCAATAAGCACAACCTGAAGCTTCGGCGGGCGGTTGCCTTTACCCGTCCATACCTTCACATCTGCGGCTACCGAAGCCCTGACTTTCTCCGCCAGCATTTTTCCATCCAGAATACTTGCACCCATAAGCTACCGTTTGATATCGTATTTTTTGATTTTGTTATATAAATGACTGCGCTGAATCCCGATGGAATCAGCCGTCTGAGAAATATTCCACTCATGCTTTTCGAGCTGATACTGAATAAACAGCAGCTCCGAAGCCTCTTTAAATGATTGAAAATCCGGATACTCATCAAGCATTTGCTGGATGCCGCTTTCTTCTTCAAGCGTTGACGCAGCCGAGCCGGAAGTCATCATATCCACTTCATCCCCCGTAATTTCAGGGCCGCTGCTCAGAATGCCCAGGCGCTCCACCACATTGTGAAGTTCACGAACGTTGCCAGACCATTCAAGCTCGCACAGCTTTTTCATGGCGCCATCGGAGAAGGTTTTTCCTTCAAATACGATATCCTTACGGGCCATCTCCTGCAGAAAGGCTTCAGCAAGCAACGGAATATCTTCGCGGCGTTCACGAAGCGGAGGTACGTGCACGGGAATTACGTTCAGCCGGTGAAACAGGTCTTCTCGAAACCGGTTTTCGGCTATCTCCAGCTTGAGGTCTTTATTGGTTGCAGCAAGCACGCGCACATTCACCTTGATAGTTTCGGTGCCACCGACCCTCACAATGGTGTTCTCCTGCAAAGCCCTCAGCACTTTAGCCTGAGCCGTTGCGCTCATATCACCGATTTCATCCAGAAAAAGGGTGCCGTTATGAGCCTGTTCAAATTTTCCGATTCTCCTCCGCCCGGCTCCGGTAAAAGCGCCTTCCTCGTGGCCGAAAAGTTCACTTTCAAGCAGTTCAGACGGGATAGCTGCACAGTTGACTTCCACAAAGGGCTCGGCAGACCGACGGCTCTGCTCATGCAGACTGCGGGCTACCAGCTCTTTTCCCGTTCCGTTTTCACCGGTGATGAGCACCCGTGCATCCGTCGGGGCCACCTTGCTGATAGTTTCTTTTATCCGTTGAATCCCTTTGCTTTCTCCGATAATATCGGAAACCGGAGTAATAGCCCGGCGCATTTTCTTGTTTTCGCGCTGAAGCGTACCCTGTTCCAGCGCGTTTCGAACCGTAATCAGCAGCCGGTTGAGGTCCGGAGGTTTCTGCAAAAAATCGAATGCACCGAGTCGGGTGGCCTGCACCGCCATTTCTATGGTACCATGACCGGTAAGCATTATAACCGGAAGTTCACGGCCCTGTTCGTTCAGGATTTCCAGCAGTTCGAATCCGTCCATGCCTTTCATTTTGATGTCAAGAAGCATCAGGTCGAATTGTTCTTCTTCCAGCGTTTTGAGGGCTTCGTCCCCGCTTCCGGCCTCGGTTATATGGTAGGATTCAAACTCAAGAATTTCACGCAGTGCACCTCTGATGCTCGCTTCATCGTCGGTTATCAGAATACGGGCGGGTTGGGTATCGGTCATAAATCAAATATTTTCATAGAGCAAATTAATAATGCGCTCGTGAACGGCATCTACGGTGGCTACTCTTGAAGTAAAATTATTGGTGAGAATACTGTAGCTGAGCTCATGGCCGGATTTCGTAGTAATATACCCGCTGAGGGTGCGCACCCCGCTTATAAACCCGCTTTTAGCATACAAATGCCCCAGAGCCGGGGATTCGATGAAGCGGTTTTCCACAGTGCCGTGGAAGCCTGCCCTGGCCAGGGTTTGACGCCAATAATAGCGGTACTCCGACTCATTCATAAGCCAAAGCAGGCGGGTAAGCTCGGCTGCGGAAGCGACATTGGCTCCGGCCATACCCGAAGTATCGCGGAAACGCATATAGCGCGTATCGACCCCAAGTTCATTCAGCTTTTCAAGGATTAGGCTGATCCCCGCCTCGGTAGTACCCTGAGCATCCAGAGTGTATGCCGCCAGGGCTTTGGTAAGCATTTCTGTATAGAAATTATCGCTGTTCCGGTTCAAGCGCTTCAGCAGAATGCGTACCGGCTCGGATGTATGGGAGGCGAGTTCTTCATAGCCCGACCAGACGCGCCGGGAAGTATCCAGATGAATTTCTCCGTCCCAGTCAATCTCCCTTTTTCCGGCAAGTTTCATAAAGCTGTCGGCAAAAAACAGTGCCGGGTCGCTGATACTCAGAGATTCGGTTTCAAAATATCCCACCGGCAGGGTGCTGCGCAGCCGAATGGTATTACTTCCCAGCAGGCGGGCATAATCTTCGTTGAACGATACATTCCGCGGTGTGATAATCTGCTCGTTTACGAACTGCACGTAATCTGTATTGAAGGGAAACCAACTTATATCGGGAGATTCACCGGGGCGGCCGTTTGCCCTCACCACCAAATCCACGCAGTTTCTGTTAAACGAAAGCGCACTGAGTTCGGGAGCATAATAGTAGCTCAGGTCATCCCATTCCCATCCGCGGGGGTATCGGATGTCATCAAAAAGCGATTCATTGGCAAACACATCTCCCCGGATGCTGCGGATGCCGTACTCCTTGAGTTGGTCGATCATACGGTTAAACACGTAAAGCGTGTCGTTGGCATAATGGTGTTTGTCGATGGAAGGGTCACCTGAGCCGGCGAAATGAATATCACCATACCACACGCTGTCGCGCAATTCCCCCTGCCCATAAATACGTGTGGTGAATCTGAAATCCGGACCCAGGCCTTTCATCACCGCAGCCGAAGTAAACAGTTTGCTGTTGGAAGCAATGCGCATCAGCATGGGTGCGTCGATATCGATCACAGAAGAACCGGTGCTATCGCGTACCGAGACCGTCCATACAGCGTTGGAAGCGTCGCTGAAGCTGATCAGATCTCTGATGCGATGATTCAGCTCCAGATAATCGATACCGGAAGTAAGGGTATCGGATTCCGATTCAGCCTCAGCAAGGGATTGAACCTGCTGGGCCGCAGTAGGATTTGCAAATAGCAGGATGAGGAGCAGCACCAGACCGAAGCCACGGCCCAACGATTTACGGACGTACGGACTCGCCTGCCTTAATTCAGGAGATTCCGTATCAGGCCGGCTGTTCTTCCTCTTCCCGGAACAGCTCAATAACGGAATGGTCATCTGAGGCTTTCAGGAGTTGGTTTCTGAAATTATCATGGTTGAGCAGGCGGGATATTTTGCTGAGCAACTTGATATGTATTCCGGACTTTTTATGTCCGCCCACCAGCAAAAACACAAGCCGCACAGGTTCATCATCTACAGCGCCAAATTCAATGGGGTTCTTTAAACGGGCAAATACGGCAAAATGGCCGTCAACCTGCTCCATCTTGGCATGAGGGATAGCGATTCCTTTTCCCACTCCGGTTGACATCACCTGTTCGCGCTGCAGTACAGCTTCTTTAATTCCGGGAATCATGTCTTCACCAAGCTGCCCGCGCAGTTCATTCACCAGCCGCTTGATGAGTTCCGTTTTATCTCCTGCTTCAATATCCAGGACCACACGACCCGATTCCAGGATCTTAGAAACCTTCATAAGAAGAAAATTCAAATATAAATAGAGTGATAAACCTGAGGCAATATACATAAATTTAGCCGCAGAATGTGCGCAGTTAAGTTACCTTACAACGCCCGCAGTTTCAACTCTTTTTCCATATTGTTTTCAAACTTCGTAGTTTCATATGATGGATTTTTGGAAAAGTTCTATCGCCGTTTTTCGCAAAGACCTGAAGCTCGAGCTGCGTTCGCGGTACGCATTTAATACGGTCATCACCTTTGTTGCCGCCGCCACAATGGTAATGTTCTTCTCCCTTGACACCTCCCTGCTCACCGCCGATTTGTACAGCGGCCTGCTTTGGATTATCATTCTTTTCGCCTCTTTATCCAGCCTTTCCCGTTCTTTTGTAATGGAGACCGACCAGCAGACCTTCGACCTTTTGCGCCTCAATACCGGCGGACTTCCGGTCTATACCGGTAAACTGGTCTTCAATTTTGCCTTCACCTTTGCGGTTTCGCTGCTCACGGTTCTCCTTTTCGCCCTGCTTACGGGCAGTTTCACAGAATCGGCCTCCGCCCTGCTGTTGCTGCTGCTTTTGGGATCGCTCGGTTTTTCAAGCGTTTCCACGCTGATCGCTTCTCTTGTATCCCGGGCGTCTCAAAAAGGCGCTATTTTTTCCGTACTCTGTCTTCCGCTGCTGCTTCCGCTAATTGTTCTGCTCAGCGACGGCACCCGTGAGGTTCTCGGCGGTGCATCCCTGGGCGGAATATCGGAACAACTTGCCGCGCTAACCGGTTATTGTGGCGTAACCATCACCCTTGCTGTAATGCTTTTTGACTATGTCTGGACCGACTGAACTTCCTTACGCAACCACCGAGCTCAATCCCGGCGACCGCAGGCTTGTAGGACTTACACAGGCCCGGGACCAAATCCGCCTTGTACTAAAATCGGGCCGAATGGGCCATGCCTACCTGATTGCCGGCCCCTCCGGTTCCGGAAAAAAAGCATTGGCGCTGGCCTTCGCCGAAATCATAAACGGCGTGGACCATTATACGGATCTTAAAGGGCAGGCCTTTTCGAAAAAATCAACCTGGGCGAATCATCCCGACATTGATATGTTTGTGCCGCTGCCCGGCAGTGATCCTGATCCTGCCGTATTGCGTGAGCGTCGCGATTTGCTGGCCAAAGATCCGTATGAAATCACCGATTTCGGGCTTCGTCCCGACCTTTCCGGTGAAGAGGCATCACGGAACAAAAGTGCTTTTTACTCCACCGGGTATTTTCGGGACTGGATTTACAAATCTGCTTTTTTGAAGCGGAACGAAGGCTTTCGCAAGGTAATCATCATTTCGGAAATCGAGCAGATGCGAAAGGAAGCCGCCAATGCTTTTTTGAAACTGCTCGAGGAACCGCCGGAAGGCGTGATGTTTATCCTCACTTCGGACAATCCGAATATGCTGCTTCCGACCATCATTTCTCGTTGCCAGCTTATTCGCACTGCTCCGCTCTCTCCGGAAGAAATCGCCGCCGGACTTCAGCAGTACGACGGCGTTTCGGCCGATGACGCCCTTTATCTGGCCCGGGCTTCTTCAGGCAGCTATGCCTTCGCCCGTTTTTATGATGTGGACCGTCTCAGACAAAGCCGGTCCGAAATTCTTCAGTATCTGCGCGCCTCCTACAGCCTGGATGCCACAGAGCTTAGCC
>PXDL01000159.1 GCA_003566395.1 Balneolia bacterium
TAATGCTGCTGAAATTACCCGAATCGACGATCTGAAGGGAAGTGCTATCGGGATGAAGGCGGATGATGCCTACCGATGAGGCCGCCCATAACGCACCGTCTGATGAAATAGCCAGATCCCTGACGGTGCGCAATTCAGGAGAATCTGTAAAAAGGCGCTCTGTTTTGTTCGGGGTGATGCGCCAGATTCCGTTTCCGTTCGTAGCTGCAATGAAAGTATGTGAATCGGTAGGAAGAAGCCGGGTTAAGTGTACGCCTTCAAATACAGGGTCTAACAGTCGAAGGGAATCATTTTCTATGATGTGGAGCCCGGTAGTATTTCCGGCCACGAAACCAAAAGTATCATCCTGAAGAATGGATGTCAGACGTCCTTTATACAAGTTGATACGCTCCGGTTTGCCGGTGAGCGAATCTCTGATAAACAAGTCGGCGCCTTCAACCGAAGCCACGAGGAGGGTGTCGAATGATAAAGGAACCAGGCTTTTGGGTACGCTGAGAGGAAGGAAGAATGTTTGGCGTTCAACTCCGGCATCAGAGTCAAAAATATGCAGCCCGCGTTCAGAACCGGCAGTAAACCGACCGTTCCAGTCGGCTGCTGCGGTAATCTGCACGAGCGGATTGATATCATGAAGACTTGCATGATCGGATTTTTCAGGTGAAATGCGGATCAGCCTACCGTCACGGGTGCCGGCAATAAGAGAACCCTCCGTATCAAAGCGGACAGTGGTAAATGCCGTCAGGTCATAATCTCCGCTAAAAAAGGAACGGGTGTGCCATGAACCGGATGGAAACATAAACACACCCCGCCCAAGTGTGGATGCCCATACGTTGCCTTCGGCATCCTTCATTATCTGGGTGATGTAGCGATTGTTAAGCCGTTTATCGGTGAGAGGGAGGTGATGGCGGGCATCCGCAAAATGAAGCCCCTTTGAACTTCCGAAAACCCGGGTGTGGTCATCGATAACAATTCCGGCCGTGGGATTTCCAGGAGGCAGTATTGACAGATCAAAGGAAACGGATTCCGGGCTTTCATCAGAGAAAAGCGGAATCCAGGTATTGTTACAAGGTATAAAAGGAACGGAGTCGTTTTCAATTAGCCTGCCGGGGGTACATGCTGCGGTGGTTATGGTTTCTACAGTACCTGATTCGGAGATGTGGTGGATTCCCAGGCGATTGACGGCAAAAATCTCACTGTCGGAATTCACGTAGAGTAAGCGGGGCGGATCGCCGAGTTCGGACCGCAAATCGAAACGGGTGACGTGCTGCATGTTTCGTATCCGGATGAGACTGTAGTCTTCAGAGGCAATCCAGACGTCATCACCCTGAGAAAAAAAAGCCGTGTGCATGCCTTTTGTGACGGCTTCCCGAAGCAGAGGCTGCGTATCAGGTGTGTAAAGGCGACCGTTCTCGAGATAGGCGGGGATACCGCTGAAGGTCAGAATCCATAGGCGGCCCCCGCTGTCGGTGCCGAGCCGGAGCACTTCGTTGGAAGGCAGGCCCTCCGAGGTGGTTATAGTGGTGAACGTGATGCCGTCGAAATGAACAAGGCCCTCATCGGTAGCCATCCAGATATAATGGTCATCATCCTGAATAATATCGTAAACAACGGTGCCGGGAAGGTGCTGCACACCGCTGAGGTACTGACCGGCAGAAGGAGTGGAAAGCAGCAGGCTGCTGCACAACCAGAGAATACCGGCAAAAGATGCTTTACTCCCGGCCTTATCCCACACCGCCGTTTCCCCTCAGGAATTGGTTAAATGCAGGCATTTTCCGGCGCGAAACAGGCAGAATAACTCCGTTTTTCAGCTCGATAGCCGAAGATTTGGAGTGAATTTTCTTGATGGCCGGTGCATGGACCAGATATGAACGGTGAATACGAAAAAAATCAACGGGGTTGAGCATGTCCTCATACTCAAGGAGAGGGCGTGAGGAAGTTAACTTTTTGCCAGTTTTGAGATGAAGGGTGGAATAAGTGTTGTCGGCTTCAATAAACAGAATTTGGGTGGTATCGACCATTTCCATACCGTCATGGGATGAAATCATCAGGCACTTCGGCCAGTCATTAGTGGAGCGCAACCGGCCGGCGAAACGGACGGCGGAAAGGTAGGTTGTCTTTGTATCGGCGTTCGTTTCAATATGTCTTTGACGGCTCAGAACTTTGTCTATCGTATCGGATAGTTCGGCAGGGTCCACCGGTTTGAGGAGGTAGTCGATGGCGTTGGCCCGAAAAGCGCGGACGGCATATTTTTCATACGCCGTAACAAAAACGGTGTGACCGTTGAAACCGGGAAGCTGTTCGAGCAGTTCAAAGCCCGTACCGTCGCCAAGCTCTACATCGAGAAAGAGCAAATCCGGCTTATGTCTGGTAATCAGATCCCGGGCCCGGGCGGTAGTGTCGGCTATTCCTTCGATGTGCACCGTTTGTGAAAAAGCCTTGAGCAACTTTTGCAGGTGTTCCGAGTTCTCGGGCTGATCATCAATGATCAGGGTTCTCAATCGTGGTTTAAGCACTGTTCTAAGCTGTGTACTAAGAAATAAGAAGTGCATATTGATGCACATAATGTACCAAAAAAGTACATTATTATTACACGTTTTATGACGAAGGCCCAATCAGAGTGTAAGCGCTTGAGCAGCAGTTAATCAGGCGGCGCGTTGTCGCTTGAGGGTGAGGTAGGCGTTTATGGCCTGAATACTCAACTCATGCGGTGAGGCGGTCATGGCACGTATGCCCGATTTGCGAAGGGTTCGAAGCATCTCTTCTTTAGTAAGCATGGCTTCTTCGGCCAGGGCGATATCGTAAATATCGGAAATGTCGGAGGCTGTTTGTTTACCGAGTTCGCTCAGCTCCGTGTTTTTGAAAAGGATGGTAACGAGAAGATGATGCTTGTTCAGGCGCTGCAGTACAGGTAACGCTCTTTTGAGGCTGTGAAGAGTTTCAATATTGGTGAACAGCAACAAGGTGCTGCGTGTGGAAATGTCCCGGCGTATGGTTGTATAAAGCGTTTCAAAGGAAGATTCGGCAAAATCGGTTGTGATGCGGTACAGGGCTTCGGTCAGTTTACGGTGCTGACCGGTACGGTTTTCTGCCGGAACAATGGTGGCAACTTCATCGGAAAAAGTGATAAGTCCGGGTTTGTCGTGGCGCGAAAGTATGGCGCGCGAAAGGCCCAGTGCAGCGTTGACACTGTAATCGAGCAGGCTCATACCGTCGAAAGGCATCTCCATCACCCTTCCCGTATCGATGAGTGCATATACCGGCTGGGCACGCTCTTCCATATATTTGTTAACCATCAGCTTGTTGACACGCGCACTGGCGGCCCAGTTTACGGCACGGACTTCATCACCCTGCGTGTATTCCCGGATTTGGTCGAACTCAAGTGCCAGGGCCTCGGTACGCATTTGATAGGAGCCGGAATCATGCGTATGACCTGCGCGGGCCATCAGCTCGTAAGTGTTAAGGTGATGAAACGATGGATAAACCTTTACCCGCCTGCTTCCCGCTTCCTCCGGAGCTGCGGTGATGATTCTTCTGAGTATGCCGACGGGCGATTGAAAAGCGGCGTGGCATGCCCCGAACTCATAGCGGCCGCGGCGGGAAGGCGTAATGGTGTAGCTAAGTTGTGTCGATGCGCCGGCCTCAAGCCGGGCCGAAAGGCTAAGCTCCCGAATCTGAAACTCAACCGGAGGCTCATCGGTGATATAGCACGTAAGGGCGAAAGAAGCAGGGTTGGTGACCGAAATACGCACTTCATTTGCATCACCGTTAGAAAATGTGTCTGCACAGCGTCGGACAGGTTTTTGGAAGGGGATCCGGAAAAGCAGCCACAAATCAAAAAGCGTGAAAAGGATCAGGGTGATGAGCAGAGCGATGGCCAGGAATGATGCGGCCGGAACCATCACCGCCGACACGAACAGCACCACCGCAACGGCACCGGTCGTAAAAAAAAGCGGGTTGATATACAGCTCGCGATACAGGCGCATCATCAGCGGGGGACTTCTACCGAGCGTATGAGTGATTGCAGCATGGAATCCGGACGTTTGCCCTCCATCTCCGCCTCGGCCGAAAGCAAAATGCGGTGCTGCAAAGTTGGAATGAGTACGGCCTGAACATCCTCCGGAGCCACAAAATCGCGCCCGTCAATGGCGGCAAACGCCTTGGAACCGTTGAGCAGGTTAACCGAGGCGCGGGGCGAAGCGCCAAGATTGATAAACTTATGGTTACGCGTTTTGGACGTCAGCTCGGTGATGTATCTGAAGATGGGCGGCTCTACATGCACTTTCTGTACCAAAGCGCGGCTTCGGTTGATAAAACCGGCATCGACGACCGGCTTCAGGTTTTTGAGGGCATCGAAGGCAGGCCGGGTATGATGCGCCTGCAGAATCCGGATTTCCTCCTCCGTGTCGGGATAGCCAAGCCGGAGTTTAAACATAAAGCGGTCGATCTGGGCTTCGGGAAGACGGTAGGTTCCTTCGTGCTCAATCGGGTTTTGGGTGGCCATCACAAAGAAAGGTTCATCCAGCCGGTAGGTTTCTCCGCCCGCAGTTACGGTTCGCTCTTCCATCACCTCAAACAGAGCCGCCTGCGTTTTGGCCGGTGCCCGGTTGATTTCATCAATAAGCACACACTGGGCGAAAATCGGGCCTTTGTGGTAGCTGAATTCCCTGGTCTTGGGGTTGTACATGCTGGTTCCGGTTACGTCGGTAGGCATCAGGTCGGGCGTAAACTGAATGCGCGAAAAACGTGCGTCGGTGGAAGCAGCCAGCACACGTGCCATCAGGGTTTTGGCCAGGCCGGGAACGCCTTCGATGAGCACATGTCCGCCTGAAAAAAAAGCGCACAAAAGCAGGGTGATCTGTTTTTCCTGACCTATCAGCACGCTTGCGAATTGCTCGCGGATGCGGTTTGCTCCCTCATGAAGTTCGCTCAGGTCCAGACGGCTCTCAAACGGGGTGTTTTCTTCCATAAAACAGGGTGATTACTATGTAAACGGAAATGATGCCGCCAAAATAGAAAAAAACCGGAAGAAAGAGGGATTTATGTTGAAAAGGCGGGCTCCGTTTCTGACGGTTTAACCGACAGGTGCCAGGACAGCAGGAGCACTCCGGCGAGCAGCATCGCCCAACCCTGATGCCAAACCCCCAGCCAGAGCGGGACCTGCCAAAGAAGGGTGAAAACGCCGCTGAGGTACTGAACGATCAGCATACCGAACAGCGCCGCGGCTGAGAAAATCAGTGCGCGGGATTTGGTCCGGCAGCTGTACCAGATAAGCACAATTGCCGGAATCAGAAGCAAAGTGCCGAGCAGGCTGTGCATGAACTGAATGCCTGCAATATTGGCAAAAAGGTTGACCCAAAAAGGATGCATCAGAAAAGCTTCGGGTGCAATCCAGTGAGCATTCATTTTTGGGAAGGAATTGTACACATATCCGGCTTTGTGTCCGGCTACGAGGGCGCCCCAGAATAATTGTAAAACAAAGAGAACCGAAAAGCCGCCGAGCCAGAGTTTGAGTCTCCCAAAGCCGGGACGGGATGAGCGGCGGTTGCGAAGGATATCGAGGCCGAACCAGATGCAGCAGGCGAAAATGAGGAAGGCCGGCAGCAGGTGGACCGACAACCGGTACGGACTCACAAATGGCACATCAATAAGGCCGCTTTGAACCATAAACCAGCCCATAAATCCCTGGAGCATGCCCAGGCCGGCCAGAAGCACCGCCCGCTTTTTTTGCAGAAGATTGAGTTTCCCCTTCAACCAAAACCAGGCCAGCGGAATGATGAACACAAGCCCGATAAGCCGCGCGGCCATTCGGTGAAGGTACTCCCGGAAATAAATGAATTTGAAATCTTCGAGGCTCATCCTGCTGTTTAGCTGCAGGTACTCGGGCTACTTCCGGTATTAATCGAATTCCGACAACCACTGACCGTCCGACAGCGGCGGCACTATTCAGGTAACCGGGTTCCACTCGGTGATAGACAAACCCGACTGGGTAAGTCTGGTTATCCCCCCGATGATGAGGATCACAAAAACGAGCAGGGCTCCGCTCATGTACCACCATCCCACGGCACGGTCGGTATGCTTCATCTCATGCGGCGGCTGTGGCGTTCTCAAAAATTTGAAGGATACGCTCCCGCTGACTTACGACCGCATTCCGCAGTGAAGAAAAGTTTTCGCCCGGAAGCGCAGGTTGATTCAGCAGTCGTTCACAGCTTTCAAGCCCGGATTCAAGATTGCTTCGCATTTTAGTAAGCTGTCGCATCAGTTTCGGGTCGTCGGGGGCAAAGTTCATCATGCGCTCGAGATAGTCCACATACATGGTCAGTTCTTTGGCAAACATATGAGGCCGGGCCGGATCGGCAAGCTCGGCGCTTTTACTGTATATGAGGTCGGTCATTTCCTCCATCGTGTGCGCACGCCTGAACCAGGCGGCGTTAGGTCCGGGGCAGATTGCCTGTTTGCCGGTTTTGGCGGGTACAATACCAAGGCGGATCAGCGCGGAGTAGCCGAGATTTACGCACAGACAGTCTTTGTCAAGTACTTCGTCAATGTGGGATTGAAGCTCCCCGGGATCAGAGATGTCTTCCCGCAGCTTGCTTATTTTTAGGAGCTGATACTGGGATGACGCAGTACAGATGGGGTTTTCGGTGAACTCCGTATTAAATGCCAGAAATCCTTTCGGGCACTTCGATCCCGGTTTACCGGTTTCGATTTTGGCAAGCTTGTCCTGCTCCGAACCGGAACCCCGCAGATTATTAAACGGCACTCCGAGTGGAGATACATTGCTGAGATATAAATCCTCTTCACCGGCATCACAAAGCTGAGCCGTGGTTTCTTCGTCCACGCAGGTGGCTTCGGGAACCATCAAAAACGGACTTCCCCAGCCGGTGCGGTCTGCTCCGTAGTGTTCCAGCAGGCGCCGTTGTTCGGCTCCGTTGCCGATACCGCCCTGCACGGTTACGGCAGGCATAAAGTCCGGGTCAACAGCATCGGGGAAGGCCATCCCCTGATCTTCATAATAGCGTTGTATGAGCGGCAGGAGAGTGTCCCGCAGCTCTTGTTTGCCGGCCTTGAATTCTTCCAGCACCGCCGGAAGCAGCACGCCGTCGGAAGCAAATGCATGTCCGCCGCAGTTGATACCCGACTCAATCCTGAATTCGGAAACTTCGAGGCCTTTCTTTGCCAGAAACTTACCCTGTATGAGGGCCGAGCGGAAATCGCTTACCTTCAGGATGATGCGCTTCCGGGGCGGATTTCCGTCTTTACGATAAAAGTCCTCAAAATCCGAAAGGTAGCTGTACAAGCGGGGGTTAAACCCGGCCGAAAGTACAATCGATCCGTTTACACGGCTGGATGCAAATCCCCGGAGAGCCGAGCCGGCGTCGCTGTAAGTAGCCGGCAAAGGTACGCCGTCTTCCCCTTTGCGGAGCACATCCACTTTGGCCATAATATTAACCTGAATTTCACCGGGCACCATGGCCTTGGTCAAGGCAGCGGACCTTGTTTCACGCTCCGGAGAATCGGCCATAAAATAGAGTTCCTTGTACCGCTTCAGTAAGCTTGATCCCGAAGGCAAAAGCTGAAAGTAGCGGTCTTTGATGCTGTCGCTGAAAAAAGGCTGTTGTCTTATTTCCTCCATTTTTCGGGAGACAAGATGATGCATCATATCCAGATAGGCCGTGATGCGCCGCGCCCGCCCGTCGTCGGCGGTTCTTCCGATACTCTGAAAATCGAGATTGTGGAGCCTGCTGTAGTGGCGACGGACTTTTTCGAGCAGAAGGTCGTCCACGATGGAAACGACGGAATCTATGCCCAAATGGGCGACGCGGAGCGGACTGTCTATGGTAAAGCCCAGCCCCATAACGGGAATATGAAATTGATGCGGGGAGTTCGACATAAAAACTGTTCAGTTAGGGTGGTCACGGACTGCGGGGGAGTAAGGACCGGTAATTCAAAAGAAGATGGTTCAGTTCGGATAATTGCAGGCCTCCTTATGACCGGAAAAAATCAGGCCGAGCCCTGACGGTATAACTTTCCAGACTTCAACCCGAAATGTTTCCGGTTTGCTTGGAGTCCTGATTAAACCAATAATATAATATTATTATTAGAATAATTAAAACTGCTTACTTGTTAAATAAAATCAACGCTTATCAATCCAAAGTAAAAGAGTGGGAAACATGTTACTCCCTGATTTTCACCGGATGGATTTACAACTAAGGGAACAGAATGAGGCCGGAAAGGACATAAATCCGGATAGACCTTTTTGCCCTCTACCTGGAGTTTCATCAATTATCGCGCAGACGATTCGCAGCTACTTTTTCTTGAGAATAACGACGCGTTTATTATCGCAATACAAGCGGGAAAAACCGTAGAGGTGCTGTATCCGGTCCAGCGTGTCGGGGTGATAAAAGACCACGTGGGAAGGGTCGCGGAAATAGAAGTTTTGCAGCAGGTCGTCGGTGTGATGCCAGAAAACGGTCATGAGGGTGAGTATGCCTCCCGGCTTAAGCAGGCTGCCGATTCGGGTGAATTCCGCGCCCGGATAAAAAAAATGCTCGGCGGCTTCGGTGGCGAAAAGGTAATCGAACGGTCCGGTGGGAAGTTTCGGAAAGAAAAAGGGATCGTAGTCCAGACAGGTGTGTCCTTTGCTCTGCATCAGCAGACTGAGAGTGGGAACAGGTCCGCAGCCGTAGTCGAGGCCCCGGCTTTTGGGGGCGAGATAAGGTAGTGTCGGGTCGATAGCCTGCTTCAAAAAACGAACATATCCGGGATACTGAATGCCGTTATTATGCAGCAAATAGCGTTCTTTTTCTTCGTTTGCTTCAGGATGATCTCCGGGGTGCACAAACAAAAGCCGGCATTCGGGGCAGATATGGTAACGGCGGGAATCCTGACCCCGCGGCATTTCAAACGGGCCTTCACTACGGCAAAGCGGACAGCTTATCAACGTTTCCACAGGCGATAGGGTTACCGTCGTGCACAGCGAACGCAGGTGCGGCTTTCCGGCATGAATTCCAGCCGGCCGAACGGAATCGGAGCCTTGCATTTTACGCACAGGCCGAAATCTTTTGAATCAGCAATTCCGAGCACATTTTCCAGTTTTTGAAGCCTTTTTTTTGTCTTGCGGAGCGCCTCCTCATTTATAGCTTTGTTGTTGATGGCGTCCATGCGCGAAATTCGGCCGATAGAGGCGTCGAGGGAGACCGGCTTCACCAGTTCCGTCAATTCCGTGATATCGGATTCGGCCTTTGCGATGTGTTCACGAATAATTTCTTTAAGTTTGGAACGCTCTTCGTCAGTCAAAACAAGGTCAGGATTAGGGTATAATTGGTAAAAGTGGCTATTTATTCAATATACAAAGCCCTTATTCAATTTTTACATTCGGCTGTTTGTGTTATCGAACATCATAGATTATTATAAACATAGAACTTGAACAGAAGTATGTATTTGTAGAAAATGTATTCATCATAAACCAGATAGCTATTGGATATGAAAGTAAATGTGCATGCCCATGTATTTAATTTTCAGTCAATTCTCACAAAAGAAACGATTCTGGTCTTAAAACACCGGCTAACCGGCCAAAATCTGCCCCCGGCGGTGCGCGACCTGCTTGTGCGGTATTTGCGAAAAAAAAGAGGGAAAAATAAAGAACCGATTTCTATTGAGGATTTTCAGAAGCGCATTCGCGAACTTGGATTGCTTGAGCGGGTGGTGCCCGGATCTATGCTGGACGCGTTTGATGAAATAATTGA
>PXDL01000234.1 GCA_003566395.1 Balneolia bacterium
AACGGGGGCCTTTTCGCTTGATCTTATGAGCGGCAATTTCACCAATGTCGATTTCCTGATAGAAGGGCCTTTTGACTGGAATATCCCCTCCGACGATAATCCGGTGCTCTCGTTCAGATTAGACGCGGCGGCACTAAATGCCGACGGGTTCATGGTGGACGGGCGTCAGGATTTTCTGATCGGCGGTGAGGAACGCCGCGTAACGTTCGATAACCTCGTGCTGGACCTGAACACCTGGAAAGTAAACAGCGGACGCATTTTATTTGATGAAAGCTTTGCCTTCGAATCGGGAATCGATGCCCTTGACGGCCTTTTAGGCATCAACGCCGTTTTGCCCGAGACTGAATTTGTACTTGATCCCGGACTCAAAATGGAGCTGGGAGCTACCGTGATTATCGATTCCGAGGGCGTCTCAACTTCAGGAACGGCCAATGCATCGATAGCCTTTAACGGCCGGACGTATGACGAGTTTGTGACCGTAGAGTATTCCGATGAATTTGCCTTCGGGCTAAATCCGTTCGGCGTTCGCAGCGGCCGGGCCGATTTTTACCTGGACGGGGACCACGTGGCGTGGGTGGATGAAAGCGGATTTCATCCGGTGCTGGCATTTTTCGCCGATAACCTCATCCCCGAGCGCCTGCCCATGCCGCGCGAAGATATTGCCTATATACAGCTGCGTGAGGGTGAAGACCTGCTGGTTGAGGCCACGGAAGATGGCGATGGAAACGTGGTGCTGTCAAGCCTCGACGGTCAGCCTCTGAATCTGGTTATGCCCTATCTGGATTCGTCCAATCCTCCTGAAATTGCCGGGGTAACCTTCAATAATTTTACGATTACGGCCAATCCGTTTAATCCTCAAATTGTTGCCGGCAGTATCGTAGCTGAAGTTCCGGAGCAGAGCCCGCTTTTTGATCTAAGCCAGAAAAACATCCCTCTAAGCCTGCACATGGTCGAGTATGGCATCAGGGAAGTCGATGGTCTGGATGTGGCCGGACTCTATCTGGAAGGTGATCTGAATTTATTTGATCAGATTCTTGAAGGCGATCAGAAAGCCGCGTTTTATTTTCAGGGGGACGGCTTTGTGCGCGCCAATCTGGAAATGACCGGCTTGAACGCGCAACTTTCCCTGCTTCCTCAAGACCGAGCCGTAATTGGTGTGGACGCCGTTACGGGTATGTTCGCGGTGCCGGCGACAGGAGGCACCCCCGATTATGATTTTAATGTGTCCGGAAGCGTGGAAGTCTTGACCGATGAAGGCTACCGCGCCGGAGCCGACCTGACGATACGGGCAGCCACGGGCGGATATGTCACGGTGCCTTATTTCAGCGGATATGTTTTTGATGAGTCCCCACGTCTTGGAATCGGTGATTTCGGCCTGGAACTGGATGCAATACTTTCCATGCCGCATTTCTCATACTCTCCCGAAGACGGATTCGAATTTGCCCTCGCCCTCGATCTGGGTATTCATATTCCGCTTGCCGACGGCGAAGAGATTTATTTCCCGCTTAAAGGTGTTGAAATCCGGAACTCCGGAATTATGTTTCCGGCTCAGGATATAAATGACAGCGTTATTCCGGGCCTGAATTTGCCTGAAGTGAACCTGGCCGGGTTTGGATTCAAGCCGCTTGCCCTGCGAACTCCCGGCAGCATAACCTTTTCCTGGGAAGACGGAGTGGACTTCGATCCCGTATTCCTGATGGATTTCCAGGTTGACCTTCCCGATTTCGACGGAACCGGACTCAATCCACCCGACGGGTTGCTTTTCACCGATGTGGGTTTTGATGACGGGTTTCTCGTGGGCTCCGTGGATCCGTTCAATCCGCTGGGCGGTGCCGAAATTCCCATTGTACCCGGCGATAACCCCGCCACCCTCATCGTGGAAGAGCTGTCAGGGGCGTTGTCCAAAGTGCCTCATAACAGCTTCCGTCAGGCTGTTGATTTCGAAATAAGCGGCAAAATCGGAAACCTGCCTTCCTTTGAGCCTCAGGATGATGAAGACTGCGGCGAAGGAGCTTCCTTTAGCCTGGCGATTGTAGAGGGGAATTCTTTCGAAGGAACCATCTCCAATGTGCAGCCCTGTGGTGCGATGACCCTCGGACCGGTAAGTATGGAAGTGGTTTCTGCAAATCTGGAGCTGTATTTGTCGGAAGACGAGCAAAAAGCCGAACTCGACGGCTCGGTGGCCATCACCCTGCCGGTGCGCGAAGGAAACACCCCCGGCACGGTAACCGGCAGTTTGGTACTCGATGTGCTTACCGGTACCATCAGCGACGGCTCGGTGTCCATCACCCAGCCCTTTGATCTCGGCATGCCGTGGCACGATGATGATCCGCTGTTCAGTTTCGCCATGAATGAGGCGACCCTCTCGCAGGAAGGCCTTATGCTTACCGGTGCCGGACAGCTTGAAAAAGGTGATGTGGATGTTGATGTAAGTTTCGACCAGCTGTTGATCGGGCTGGAGGAATTTGAAATAAAAAGCGGATCGGCTACCATAGCTTCAGGTTTTGCCGCACAGCTTTCCCTGAATCCGGTAAATATGAGCCTGGTGCCGACCGATGCCCCGCTTCCCGACGATAATGTACTGCGGTTCAACGTTGATGCCGCCGTTATGCTCGATTCCGGAGGCCTGGGCTTTACCGGTGCCGCCGACGCGACCATCATCTACAGCGGCGAATCGTACAGCAACCTCCGTGTGGAGCTGGTGGATGACTTCACGGTGAGTATCACCGGATTTGCGGTTAAAAGCGGCAGGGCGGAGTTTTACTGGGATCAGGACGGCGAGCCGGCCGAAGAACCACTGGCCGTACTTGATGTGAACGGATTCAGCATCGGCGGCGGTCTGATAGCGCTGTTACCCGACCGGATCCTGCTGCCAAGCGAGGATATCGCCTATCTGGAAATAAAAGATGAGGAAGGCAATCCGCTTATTAATATTGAATCACAGGATGGAGGCTATACGCTAACTACGGACGGGGATTTCATTCCGCTGGTGATACCGGCTCTGCCTGATGCGCAGGGGGAACCATTTGTCGTTCAGGCAGGCTTTACCCTGATCACCGACGACATGTATAACGTAACCGGGGGAAGCCTGTCTCTGCAGACCGAATCCTCGCTTGAAGATCGTCTGAATCTACCTGTTCGACTGAGCGCACTTGAGCTGGATACCGACGACGGTATCAGCCTTACCGTGGGGCTGGGTTTCGACCTGCCTGCTGTTTTTGGCGATCACGAAGCGCAGGTTATGGCCACGCTCACATCTTCCGGTATTGAATCCGGATCGTTCGCAGCCGGGGACTTTTCTACCGTTTACGATCCCGACGCAGACCCACTGTACACCTTCTCAACTTCCGGTGAGCTGGAAACCGACACCGAAGACACCTTTGCAGCTTCGCTCATGGGCATTGAAGCTACCTTCGGCTCCAACTCTGTTCGTTTTTCGGGTACCCTTTTCAGCAGTTTGATTCTGGCAGACGATGACACGCCGGTGTTCTTTTACGCGTCGTGGGAAGAGGATTCCTGGGACTTCAGCCTTAATCCCGGTGATGCTCTTCAGGACATTAATCTCGGGCAGGCCAAACTTACCCTCGACGGGGAAGACCCGTTTCGTATTCACTATGAGAATAATGATTTCAGGCTGATTGTAAACGGAATGGTGGATTTTGAAGACCTGTTGGGTGAGCCTTTCCAGCTTACGGTCAAAGATCTGGAGCTGGGTGTGAATAGCTGGAACTCGAACCCATCGCTTCATTTCGCTCTCGGGGAGGCAATCGGGGACTTGGGAGATCAGCAGTTTGCCCTGTTTAATGAAGCCCTTCAGATAGATCTCACCGATCCCGGTTTTTCACTTACAGGCCGCAATCTGGCCATTTTTTCCGATGGAAGCCTAAATTTCCTTGAACGTGACATCGCGTTTGAAGGGTTGGAAATTTCGACGGCAGGGGGATTCACCCTGGATGAATTAAGCGCCGGAGACATACAGCTTGCAGGCGAATATGTTACGCTGAATACCATCGCATTGACCTTTAGCTCAGGCCTCAGGCTCTACTCGGAAATCGGGGTGAAGCTGCCCGAGCCCTTTGAAGAATATGTAGAGGAAAGCGAGATCATCCTTGAAATCTACCGTTCGTCTGATACCGGAGAAGTAGTAGTGGATGGCTCAGGTCTGCAAATTACCCCCGACCCCGAACACGCAACCCTGGCCCTCGGCGAATTCGGGGAGGTGCGGTTAACACGCCTTCGTGCCGACATCGATCCTTTCAATGCCCAAAGTGCGGGGCTTTATGCGAACGCTGTAATAGCTGTAAATGAAGGAGACGGATCCTTAAAAGACGTCATCTATTTCGGGGAAGATGATAATTTCTCGAATTCACCGGGTATTGGGGTAAGCTATGAACAGCAATCCGGGGTTCAGGTCTCTTATAACGTTACAGGAAACGCTAATTTTGATATTGGGGTGAGTTTCTTCATGCTTAGCCTCGCCGCCGATATCACAAGCTCGGATCAGCAGGCTTTTTTGATTGAGCTTTCCGGTACTGCTGACATCAACTTAGAGGCTATAGATATGGATGCATCTATCGGATATGAAGGTGTGTTAATAAATAAAACCGGAGTCAAAGACTGGGGAAACCTTTCCGGCACCGGAGATATAAACATTAATGGTATAGTAACTCTCGAAATAGGAGGACCGTTTGTGCGTCAGCTCAATGAAGACGGGTTCGATATTGAAATCACGGATACCAACGAGCGTGATCCGCAGGAACTTAGGGGAGCCGCCGATGGTGATGCAGCTAAAAGACCAGTTGCAGGAGTGGTCGAGCTGGTTTGCTTCGGTCCGTGCCCGGTTGAAGGGACGCCCGAATACACAGGCCCTGCCGTTCATGTTTCGATATCGGCCGACGGAAATACGGAAGGCGGATTTAGCGGTGGTGTTGAAAGTGTGTTCTTTTACCGCACAACGGGTGGAGATATGTCGCTCATAATTGACGGCTTTAATATAGCTGTAGATAATATTTTCAGTATGACTGCTGGCCTTGAATATGTAAATGATGGCGGTGAAGTGCTTGTCAGGGCTGCGGCAACAGGCAGTTTGAATGCTGGAGGAACATCGGCATCTGCTGTTGTAGCGGGTAAATTTTCCAATATTGGCGGACAGGTAAGCTACGGCCTTTTTGTAGGGGTAAGCGCAAGCCCGGGTATTCCAATTGTGCCGGGCATCGTTGACCTGACCGGTGCCGGCGGCGGATTCTTTTACAGGCCGGAAGAGGCAGATTTTATAATGGTTGAAAATGCCTTAAGTGAGTTTGGCCACGATTTGGTTAATTCGGATGTGTCGCGCCCGATAGGAGATGTTGATTTTGCTATAATGCTTTACGCCGGTGTAGGAGTCGGTGGATCCGGCGGTACATATGTAGTGGACGGCTCAACCTTCATCCAAATAACCAATCAGTCTTTTTATATGGATGTTCGGGGTTATGTATATACACTTGACGGGCAGGGATCCATTGCAAATGCCACGGCAGAGGCCGGACTTTACGCCTCGGCTCAATGGGATGATGCCGGAATCTCAGCCATCATGTTTGGGGGTACCGCCAACCTGGATGTCCCTGATGTAATGTATGGAAGCGGAGAGATTGATTTCTTTTATACCCGTGTAGGTGATCCCGAGGATGATAATAATGTCTGGGGCGTGCTCGGTGGCTTCCAGTTTAGCGTATATGATGATTTGCTGACCGGAACAAGTGATTTGGCGATTGGTCCTCCGGGTTTTTATTTCGATCTGTTGCTGAGCCTGAATGCCGATCCGCCGGTAATAGATGTTGAATCCGATATAGAAGTGATTGTGTGGTTGGTTAGTGAGGAATACAACGATAACGTTACCATGCCGTTCGGAGCCTTCGCAGAGTTCAGTGGTAAGGCCTGTGTAACAATATTTTGTCTCTCCGCGACAGCCCAGGGTGCGTTTGTGACAAAAAACCCTTCAGGATTTGAATTGTTTGCGGCGCTTCAGGGGTGCGCGGGGAGTAATGAGAACCGGTGCCTGGCTGCCTGGGCATCCTTTTCCGATTCCGGCTTGTCCGGAGGTCTCGGGACCGGCGATCATAACAGTATTATAGAAGATGCCCGTGCGATGTCTGATTGGTTTGATGAACAGATTACTCAACTTTTGACCGAACTCGACGAAGCGGTTGAGGCCGCCACAACCCCGACTCCGCTTGAAGAAATTATTCCTGATGCCGAAACCTATATCCTGGCCGGTGAAGTGCTTTTCGGGATGCCCGACGGCCAGCGTCAGAATTGGGCAGATGCCATCCAGGCAAATGAGTCGATACACGGTGTAAACGTCTCCAATCTGATGCAGGTCGCTCAGAATATTTTTGGTGCCGATCGCCCAACCAATGATTTGACCGCAAGTCAGGAACTGGCGATCATGACTGATCTCCAGAATAATTTAAATGAAATGTTCAATTCGGCAAGTGATCAAATCCAGGAAGATTTGATGACTTCGATTGAATTGATGACGGATTCCCAGGAATTATTCGATCAGTTTGCCGAATCGTTTGTCCAATCGCCGATAAGCAACCTTCAAAAGCCTGCCGCGATTAAAGGGCAAACACAATCGGTAAGTTTTGATTTTAATAATGAAGCTGCTCAGCAGCAGGCGGATACTGGGGAGTCGCTCAAAGCTGAAATGGAGCTACTGGATGAAGAATTCAGGGAAAGCATACAGGGCGTGCGAACCAATCTTAACTCTATGGGGAACATGCTGGTTAATATCACCGTCGCATCCGGTATACTGGGTGACTGGACGCTGATTGAGACCGTAGGGTTTTATAGCGTGGTACATGAACATTTCGAGCGCTATTACGCGGCAATGGCAAATGAGCGTAATATAAACGCCGAATGGGCGATGGGGCTCCGACAGCAATTTCAGGAAGTTGAATCCGGAGTTATAGATGACATAAATGAACTACGACTTGAGTTCCTTGATTCAAGCGTTAACGACCTGGAGGGGATAGCCAGAACCACAGCTCAGCGCGCACATATTGCACTACTGCTCAGCGACGGTGAGACCGGCAGTTTACCGGTTCCGGCACCTGCGGATTCTGATTATGCTGAAGTTGTAGATATCTATGAGGGCATGGCCACCTATCCATTCGACCGGCCCCGGAGCGATCTTGCTTCCAGCCTGAATGATATAAATACCAACTTCTGGTACACGATGCCGAACAGCGGCCTGCAAAATTATGCTGAAAGGCAGCTCGCGTCACTTTTAACAGATCTGGTTCAAAATTATCAGGCAGACAGAGAATCCTTGGTCGAACCTCAGCAAAGTCTCACCAATGTTATAGATACGTTTTATGATATCAAGGCGAATATGACCGCACTTTTGTGGAACCTGACCGATAATTACATTGAATGGAGGACAGCCGCAGGGGACGATCCGGAAATATTCCAGGATGCGCCGGCATTGCAAACATTTATTAGCCGCAGAAATCGCCTGGGTAACGAGTTGGTTCCACCTCAGATCAATTCTGTGGTTGCGAGCCCTGACAGGCAGCCGGGTAATTTTTATAACAAAGTGAATGTCGCCTGGCAGGCTACCCATCCAATTGATGTTGTAGAATATGCCACAAATATTCAGTACCGCTCCTGGACCGATGGAGATACCGATGTTACGCAGGGTACAGATGGGTATCTGACAAACGGAACACGAACTGAAATCAATCTCTATCCCACCAAGCTCTATCCGTTTAGCAATACGGTAAAGGTTAATTTCGGGGTTAGGGCCCGGGGTCCGGCCGGAAATACCGCTATCCGCAGGGTGAATTTCGATGTTGATGTGGGACCGGGTGGAAGTACGACTCCACCAGGTGAAGTTCTGCCCGAAGAAACCAGTCCGCCTCAGGCACCGGTAATTCTGCTTTCAGAAACCTTCGATTACAGCTCTGATAATGGAGAAACCACATTCTGGACCAACCAGGAAACGCAACAGTTTAATCTGGTGATTAACGGATACGATCCGGAAGTTGGCATCGCACGGTTTGAATACGCTATCGGCACAAGTCCGGGCGGTACCGACCTCCTCGACTGGAGCCGTCTTGAAGGAACTCGTCAGGTTCTGCCTCAGATTCCGGCTGAACAAATGCAGGGACCTACGCAATTTCTAACTTTTGAAGAGGGTGTATCCTACTATATAAGCGCGAAGGTTGAAAACGTAATGGAGCAGATGAGTCCTGTAGCCGTTGCAGAAGGTCCGCTCATTCTGGATATGACGCCGCCCGGAGCTCCCGATTCAGAAATAACTACACCCGATCCGGTGCAGCCGGGCTGGCACTGGCCGGATTTTTACGAAACCGTAACCTCGGCACCACCGCTTGAGCTGTCCATCGATCATTTTTATAACTGGATAACACCTTACGGCCCCCCTGAGATCTTGTTTAATGACATAAGTGCGGAAGAGCAAGGTTCAGGTATTTCTCACTATGAATATCTGCTTAGTAAGCATGCCACGGTACCTGAAGGGCGTTTTGCCGCAGGTGATTTCGATATCCATGAGGGAGGAGAACTTCATATAACCGGAGATTTTGACGACCCCGTTTTCGATAACTTTTATGATGATGTTTACCTTCATATAAGAGCTGTCGACTTTGCCGGAAACCGGAGCGAGGTTACAACTTCAGGTCCTCATATCGCTTTCGACCATACCGTCCCTGAATCCGGGATCATGAAAGGTATGTTAACCGATGATGCCATTAAACTCTATATGACGCGTGTGCCCTACGATCCTGAATCGGATGTGTTGGGTATTCAGTACAGTGTATTAAGTTACGACGGGGGGCAACATACAATCCACAGGCCTTTCCCGTCCGGTACGGAAGTCGATCTTGAGTGGGGGCTTGAGCAATCCTACTTTAGCTTGTTCGGCCAGCAGTTCACCCGGCACATCAGCATACCAAGGGATGGACTACCACAGGGGGATGACCTCTATGTGCAGTTCCGAGCAGTGAATACAAAAGGAAGTTATTCGCGCAGAGGAGAAACCGGCCCGTTTAACCTGGATACAACGCCGCCGCTTGTTCCGAATATAAATGTAACGGTAGGAGGGGCTTCAAGAAAAATTACTGTAAACCTTTCCAATATCCACGACCCTGAGTCGGGTATTGCCGAGATAAATTATTTTATCATGAGGCCGCCGGCCATCTTCCCGATAAGAAACGGAAGCGTTCCTACAAGTCTCTATGGGCCGGTTCACGGTTCCTTCAGCAGGTCGTTTACTACTGAGCCTATTCACGAGATGTACGACCTCACAGAACTGAGAGTACGTGTAAGGTTGTGGAACGGAGCGGGCCTTCCACGGACGATTGATTACAATATAAAGCAATCCGACATCATGCTTGAACTCATCGGTCCCTTCGGTCCTCCCTTTGGCCTTTAAACAACTGTATTTTATAAATGGTTATCCTGAATAATTCCTGATCTATTAATTATGGTGAACAAACGATTCTTTTGGGTGATGACCTTGCTGCTCTCGGCATGGCTGCCGTCTCAGGCTTCCGGGCAGACGTCGGAAGTTATGGTCGAAATTATGGCCCGCGACGACGGCAAAGCCTTCATCTATCACGATATGCCGATACCCTTATCACACGGGTTCCATGTGTACCGAAACACAGGCGGAGACGACTGGGAGCGGC
>PXDL01000209.1 GCA_003566395.1 Balneolia bacterium
ATTTTCCATAATTGAGCAAGCCGGTATGATCTCTCCCGAAGTTCTGGTAGGTGGACTCAAAGTCTCATCCATCACCACCATCTACGGGCTGATAATCTGCGTTTCGGGCTATTTAATGTATTTCGGCTTACGAGCGCTGGAGACAACACACCACCGCCAATAATACCGTCCCAGGTAGAAAGGCAATTCAATTACTCGTAAACCGGGAGGACCGGAGTATGGGGCAACTGCTTCATGCTTCGGGATTTCCGTTGGGAAGAAGACTAAGTGTTTAAAACACGCTGAATTTGAGAAGTGGTTTGGATATCAAAGCCTTCAATTTGTAAAACTATCAATTCAATTGATTAACTTAGCTTTTGATAAACCGCAGCCGTTATTCTCCGGGTAAAATTGCTGATTAACGAAAAGCAGTCGATTTTTTGAATTACAGTAAGCGACAGGGAAAATATATGGAACATGGAATAAGATGGGAACAGAGGTTCTCGAACTTCGTGAAAGCACTACATAAATTGTCTCAAGCAATAGAATACATTAATAATAATTTGATAGATGAAAAAGAGACTGTTTATGAAAGTGATTCAGGCTTTGTTTTAGATGAAATAATCAAGGAAGGTTTAATACAGCGTTTCGAATACACACATGAATTGGCATGGAACGTGATGAAAGATTATGCTGCATATCAAGGCAACCCTAATGTGGGTGGAAGCAGAGATGCAACAAGAGAAGCTTTCCAGTTGAAACTGATTTCAAACGGTGAAGTCTGGATGGATATGATTGGTAGCCGAAACAAATCTTCACATACCTATAATGAAGAAACTGCAGATGAGATTTATTTTAAAATTATAAAAAAATATTACGCTGCATTTTTAGAATTTCAGAAAAACATGCAAATTAAAAAAAAGTGAAGGACAAGAATAAATCTCAACTATGGAAGGCTCAGGACTATCAAATAAGGAAATTTCAAGTATTCAGGCGGTCTTCTCAAATTACCGGCAAATAAAAGAAGTGCTTCTTTATGGCTCAAGGGCAATGGGGGATTTTAAACCTGCATCAGACATAGACCTTGCTTTAAAAGGCGAAAATATAGACTTAAGCTTGCAATCTAAAATTGAGTTTGATTTAGACGATCTGATGTTCCCATGTAAGTTTGATATTACCATCTACGAAAAAATAAAAAATCCTGAACTCCTTGAGCACATAAACAGAATTGGTAAGTCAATTTACAAAAGAGAAAACGTTGGAAACGAAGCATTTTAAAACACGGCAGGGATTGAGGGCTGAAATCAACTCTTCATGCAAAACATCAATTCAGTTTTGGCCTCAATCAATCGCTAAAAAAATCGGGCGTCTCTATTTTTACCGTCGGTCTTCAGGTCTCTGTCGTCAAAACTTTTCCCGCCATCGCCCCACCTATTGAAATATCGCCCCCGTTAAAGTATCATACACGTTGCTTACTCACCCCGGTTCTCTGGAATAGCCGGCTTCCTTCCAATCACTCAGGTTAACTATCTATGACGCTTTTCATCTCAGTACTGCTGCTCTCGTTTGGCTTGCTCTTTGAAGATCAGGCCGGTGCGACAGGCGAAGGCGACGAGCTAACCATAACCGCGCCGTTTGAATCGGTTATCCTTTATTTGCATGGTGCACAGCTTACTCATAAAGCATCGTTTGAAATACCGGAAGGACGTCATCGGGTCGTTTTCTCCGGATTGAATTCCGACATAAATGCAGAGAGCGTTACACTCGGATTGAGCGATCAAATGGAAATCTTGTCGATCAATCACCGAATGGTGCAGCGCAGGCAAACCGAAAATGCCGAAGAAATTGAAAGCCTGCTGGAGGAAAAAACGAATCTGGAAAGCACCATTCGTTCCCTCCAAATTGATCGGGAGGTCATAGAATACGAGATGGAAATGCTCGGGATGAACCGCGTGCCGGATGCGCAAAACCAAGCCGCATTCCGTGAATTGCTGGAGCTGCATCGGGAGCGGATTCGCGAATTGAAAACCGAATCCAATCAGATTGAAGATTCCCTTCAATCGGCCCGGGAAAGAGTGAATGAAATCAACAGAACACTTCAGCGGCCGCATTTAAGGCCGTTTGTCACCGAAGGGGAATTGGTGGTTGATGTTGTCAGTGCTGAATCAGAAGTCGTTGATGCTGTAATTTCCTATCCGGTGAGACGGGCCGGCTGGCTTCCGGAATATGAAATCAGGGCGCAGAATCCTGATGAATCCATTAGCATCAGATTAAATGCCGTAGTCTTCAATAATTCGATGCAGTCGTGGAATGATGTGGAGGTGAAGCTGTCAACCGGAACGCCTCAAATGGGCATTGATCTTCCGGTGGTGCGTCCCTGGTTTCTGGACTTTATACGATCACAAACAGGCGTTCAGCCGGGCGGCGCAAACGTGGACCCGGAACGTTCGAATCGGATCTCCGGACATGTTTACGACGCCCAAACGGGAGAGTACTTACCCGGAGCAACGCTCAGAATTGCAAATAAAAATATAGGGGTGGCAACCCGCGGCGACGGTTCCTATGAACTTACTGCACCTCCCGGATCATCTCAAATAACGGTCAGCTATATCGGGTATAAAAGCATAACCGCTCCCATAACCAACACGGTAATGGATTTCAGGCTTCAGCCGGATGCGGTTGGTTTACGTGAAATGGTAGTTTCGGGAATGGAGGCTGATTTTGATCGCACAGCCATGCCGCCCCCGTCTGTCCGGTCCGAAACGATGGTATCAAGAACTTTTGAGCTGAGGGATAAACAAACCATACCGTCGGATGGAGAATCTCACAGAATCAACGTGGAACAGTCAGGCATTTCCCCCGAATTTTCTTATCTGGCAATTCCGAAAGTCCGGGAGGAAGCCATGCTCATTGCCGATATCGAAGAATGGGAGTCGGTTTTTGCCCTTCCCGGCCCGGCTATGCTGCATCTTGAAGGAACGTTCGTCGGGCAAACCTACATCGATCCTCAGACTGTATCCGAAACCCTTCGCATCTCATTCGGCCGCGATCAGGGCATCATTGTATCTCGGTCAAAAGTAAACGACGAAAGCAGCCGGTCTTTTTTCCGGAACAGAGTCACCCAGCGCATCGCCCAGGAGATCACTGTACGCAATACCAGAAATCATTCGGTTCAGATTGAGATCATCGATCAAATCCCGGTCAGTATGCGCGATCAGATTGAGGTTTCCGCCGTGGAACTAAGCGGGGGAGAGCTTGCCGAGGATACGGGCATCGTCACCTGGAATCTCACAATCGGGCCAACGGAGACGGTCGTACAGAATCTCGTTTATGAAGTGCGGTATCCGGACGGACAAAGCCTGAGGTTAGAATAAGTTTGTCCGGGAGTGTTTAAATTTTTTTCTGTGAATGTTAACAAGGATATCTATGAAACCCATAATTGTGCTGACTCTTACATCCCTGATAGTGCTTTTTTCATGCAGCGATTCAGCCGAGGAGGAAACGCCTTCCGATATGACTGATCAGGGAACAATGGTTGTTCATGAAGATTTTCAATCCGCTTTTGTACCGTCGCGTCAGGTTGAGGTATGGCTGCCGCCCGGATATGATGAAAATGAGCAAAAAAGCTATGCCGTTTTGTATATGCATGACGGACAGAATGTGTTTAATCCTGAAACTTCCTTCACGGGTGTTGCCTGGGAGGCCGACAAATCCATCCTTCGCCAAATTGAACGCAACACGGCGGAGCCGGCTATTGTAGTGGCGGTATGGAACACGCCCAACAGGCTGGGTGAATACATGCCGCAGCAGCCGGTACTGGAATCGGAAAGGCTTTCCGAATTCGAGGCACTTACGGAACAGAAGCTGGTTTCGGATGATTATCTGAGGTTTCTTGTGGAGGAGTTGAAACCCTTTATTGACGCCACCTACCGTACCCAACCACAGGCTGAATCAACCTATATCATGGGATCAAGTATGGGCGGGTTGATTTCCCTTTATGCCATTGCCCGATATCCGGATGTGTTTAGCGCCGCGGGCTGCCTTTCCACGCACTGGCCGATCGCCGAAGGAATGCTTGTGGACTGGTTTGCCGAACATCTGCCCGAGCCCGGAAATCACCGCATCTATTTTGATTTCGGCACGGAAGGACTCGACGCAGAGTACGAAGTGTTTCAAAACCGAATGGACAGCCTGCTTGTGGCAAGAGGATTCCGGGAAGGGCTGGATTTTGTAACCCTGAAATTCAACGGCCACGATCACAACGAAACCTACTGGCGTCAGCGCCTCGACCTGCCTGTGGAGGTACTGCTTGCAGGAGATCAGAACAGGTGAAATGTGATGCAAAGCGGGATGATAAACAAGATTGATCAGTCGGT
The DNA here is from genome assembly GCA_003566395.1 of Balneolia bacterium. Lineage (GTDB taxonomy): Bacteria > Bacteroidota > Rhodothermia > Balneolales > Cyclonatronaceae > Cyclonatronum. The sequence goes on from PXDL01000209.1 coordinate 4,356, forward strand.
TTCAGATTTAAGTTGTGCTGTTTGCAAGGAGGATATCTTGCATCGCTAAGGGAAGAGATACATACAATCTGTCTCCACTGTCATCAAGCGATTGCGGCTAATTCTTTCCTAATAATTTCGTTGACTTCTTTCTAATAATTTGATTTAATATAAGATATTCATAAAAATCTTTGAGAGGCTGAAATGAATACCAGCCATGTATTTCTTCCCCGTCCGACCCTGCAGCCGCTGGTCAAAATGATCATGGTCAAAGGAGTAGCGCCTTGGAAAGGTGACTCCAAAAAGGTGTATTCATATCCTCCTACACCCGTTCACTGTATAATTTTCTACCTAAACAGCCGAATCAGGGCAAAAAAACACGATGAGAAAACTTTCAAACGGCAACCGCAGTGTGTGGTAGTAGGGCCACAGCTCACCTCTGTGGATATCGAGCTTTCAAAAGACCACCGGGCTGTGATGATCGGTTTCCAGCCAGGAGGGTTATTTCGTTTTCTGGGTATCCCTATGACCGAAATATTTGACGATGGTATTAACGGTTTTGATATCCTCGATAACGATATCGGCAGTTTGATTGATGAACTGAGGGAGATCCGGCAGCCCGAACTGATTAACGCCAGGGTACAGTACTACCTGTTGGAGAAGATGCAAGGTATTGGTGAACAATTACCCATCGACCAGGCTCTGATGAAGCTGCAGAATACCGCAAATACGTACTTTATGGACGATGTGGCCAGGGATGCCTGCCTGAGCCTAAGACAATTTCAGCGGAAATGCTACGAACGGCTGGGGATGAACCCGAAACTGTACGCCCGTATTGCAAGATTTTCAAAAACATACAGCATGTATGAGGCAAATCAGGATCTTACCTGGTCACAAATTAGCCACCGGTGCGGTTACTTCGACCAGATGCATTTTATCAGGGATTTCAAGGAGTTTTCGGGGATTACGCCAGGTCTGATGGGCAAAAGACTGGAAGAGAGCAGCCTTAAATTTCAGGCTCCCATGGGCATTGGTTAAGACTAAAGTTTAACTTTTTGGGAGCGCGGCTCTATAATTCCGGACCCGCATTTTTGGCCAATTTAATCAGTATTCATCCCTGCCAGATTTCACCCAGCCGGCGATATATCTCTTGTTTAAGGTCAGAATGTCGCTTTTTTACTATCCGATGAGCGATGGCACGTAGTAGATTGGCATAGTCTTCTTAACCATTCACCAACCTTTAAGACTATGAAACCTTTACCCCCATTCTATATGAATAGCACCTGTAACTCCACGCTGATGTATTCAAGCGGATTAGCAGTACTGCTGGGAATTGTAATATTAGTATCCTTGTCATGCAGCGTTGCCGAAGACAACGAAGTGCTGACGGATCTGGAACAGGCACGATTGTCGTTTGAGCAGTATATGGAGGACCCCGATAACATGACTATTCTTTTTCCTGATCAAGACCCGGGCATCCCGATTTATGCGCGTGTAGGGCCAATCTTGAACCAGTTTTTTGTTACCGAAAACCTACTTGTGATTCCTTTTTACAGAGATACGGATTGCATACGGGAGGACTTCAATTTTTTAGATTACTATGATCCCCCTGTAGCTTTTGGATGCGAATTAAATGTAGAGGGCAAATTTGTTATCGAAAATGATGCAGAAGAGGGCAGTTTTCCCATCATGGCCCATACCCAGGGTACACAGGTTTCGCTCTGGATTGTTGACTGGCATGAATTCCAGGCATTATTGGAGAACGAATCGGTTACCCTGCCCGAATTAGAAGCCTTAAATCCTGTGAAAGCAGTGGCTCAGCAATATGAGGAATACCTCTCTCCCCGGTTCCATGAGCACGAGGTAGTCATAGAAGCGCAAGGAATTATTTTAAATTCTGATCAGCAGTTTACGTTCAATCTTACCCATCGAGAGGATCAAATCGAGACGATAACTTTGATTTTAGAATAGTAGGAAGTTTTGTTCGGCGGCATTTCCTCTTCGGAGCTTTCATAAAAAGTCGTTACATATTGCGCCTTTGCCTCCGTTCATGTAGATTCACTTGTGTTAGAAGCAGATTTATGGAAATCAGGGTTATATTCTGTGTAAGTTATGACTATGAATCCCGATCAGAAAAATATTACAGTCCTGCTCAACGAGTTAACGGCAAGTGAACCGGATGTGGTCAATAAAATTTTCCCGCTCGTTTATGAACATCTGCGCAACGAAGCACATTTTCAGCTGCGTGGTGAACGGGCCGGCCATACGCTGCAAACAACTGCGCTGGTTAACGAAGCTTATCTCAAACTGGTAGATCAGAAAAAATCGACCTATCAGAACCGGACTCACTTTTTGTCTATTGCTGCTCTGTCCATGAGAAGGATTTTGATCAGCTATGCCCGCAAGCAGCAAGCTGAAAAACGCGGTGGAAACGATCCGGTCGTAACTTTTAATGACGGCATGGCTCCTTATGACGCCCGTCTTGAAGAGATGATCGACCTGGATAATGCCCTCAACAAACTTGAAGCACTTGATGAGCGACAGGCCAGGATCGTACAATACCGTTTTTTTGGTGGTATGAGCTACAAGGAAATAGCCGACGTCATCGGAGAAACCGAACACTCGGTACGATACGACTGGCGCGTGGCGCGAGCCTGGCTGAAACGCGAAATGAGCTAACAAGTGTCTTGGCTTGATAATAAACCCTGATGATTTAACGATTCTTGAGATTTCCGATTTGGCGACGTAACGATTTGATTGAACGAACAGATCGCACATCGTTACGTCGCTAAATCTTAAAAATCGCTAAATCACTTTTCAGGAAGTCATTGACCTGCTTGTAAATCTTCATGATTTAAAGAAAGTATGTAAGGAATTTGGTTATTGAAGCTCATGAATTACAAAAATCCGAAATTTGGAGACTTTCATGACTCGAAAAGAACTTGAAGACAGGCTTATTGATTTTGCTGTTCTTACAGCTGAAATCATAAAGGGCATGCCAAATGACAAATTCTCAAATCACCTTGCGAACCAGTTGGTCAGATCTTGTACTTCTCCGGCTTTAAATTATGGAGAAACACAAGGAGCTGAATCCAAAAAAGATTTTATTCATAAAATAAGTGTAGTTTTAAAAGAGCTCAGGGAATCGCATAATTGCTTGCGAATAATCCGGCTATCCAACTCCTGCAAATCAGAAATACCTGTCAAAAAAGCTATTTCTGAATGCAATGAGCTGATATCCATTTTTTACAGAAGCGTACAAACTGCAAGTAGTCGTGTATCTTTATCGAAATAACAGATCCCACATCGCTAATTCGCTACGTCTTACCAATCGCTAAATCGATTTTTCAAGTGTCTTGGTTTGATAATAGACCCTGATGATTTAACGATTCTTGAGATTTCTGATTTGGCGACGTAACGATGTAGCCCGGATTATTCACCAAGAATTTTTCCTACCTTCAACGCGGCCGGCAGGAAGAATTTACCGTCTTATGGCACACCCAAATCGGGGAGAACTTGTATTATTTTAGGTTCATATTGATCAACTACTTAAATATGCTTTCATATTAGTATCGTGAATAATCCGGGATGGGGCTGTCCGGAATCTAATAAACACGTGGTGCTGCGATGACATGCTACGGTCAAGATTCAAGCCATAGATTGTACCTAACGGCACAATGGATTTTGTTCAATATTATTTTCTACCGATAGGAAGTCCCTGACGGGACATTTTGTCCAGGCTGACAAAACGCAAGATATCCAACCAGATCCGGATTTCGCGTTCGAGAACCATGGCTGTTTCCGCCCCCCTTGTCCTGTAGGGACAATCTATCGGTAGAAACCCTTATTCTGATTAAACATCGCAAAGAAAATCCGCATAGCGAATGGCCGGTATTGTAACCCGGGGTTTGAACCTCGGGAAAAGCGCCAAAAAAATTAAAAGTGCCGCAGGTACGTCCGGAATAAAACTCAACGCCCCAATGCAAAATCCGCCAGGACAGGTCCTTGAAGCAGAGTCGCCCAGCTGACGTAATCCTGATATCATATCCATACCGTGCGTACCTACGGCACGCTTAACTTGGGGTGACCTTACTCCCGGATTCCAGCCCTCCGCTGCCGCTTCGGACATCCATCCGGGGTTATAATACCGGTCGTCCGCAAGGCGGACTGTTGGTGAATATCTGCCGGGCCTGGCTGCGATAATGCGCAACACGAGAGTGAAAGGTTAATGATTACCGAATCATATTATATAGTTGAGACGACAACTTCTTATTACCCGGAAAGCCTTCTGGACCGGCAACTGCTCTCCTCTGCGAACAACCCCGAATGGGGTTGAACTTCAATAGCCCCGCATCACAATGCGGGGTAACCGTGGCACCTCACCTGACAACCCCGGCAGGGGTTGAACACGGAATGTGCAGGCTGCTATTGACCACTATTTGATAACCTGAATGAGCGTACTCAACATTTGGGCATTTCAGGACAATTTCCCGCCGGATTAATTCCGTGTTGAACTCCTCCGGAGTTCTTTTTTTTCTTTATCCAGTCCCCGGGTTTTCACCCGGGGCTATTGGTGTTGAACCCCTGTCGGGGTTCGGTCGGGTTGTTGGAATTTGTGGCATTGAGTTTGGTAGCCCGGATTATTCACCAAGATTTTTTTCCACCTTCAACGCGGCCGGCAGGAAGAATTCACCGTCTTATGGCACACCCAAATCGGGGAGAACTTGTATTATCTAGGTACATATTAATTAATCAATTACTTAAATTGTTTTCTTATTAGTATCGTGAATAATCCGGGATAGTTGAACGAAGAGATCGCACATCGCTACGTCGCTAAATCTTACAAATCGCTAAATAAATTTATCGGAAGTCTTGTAAATACAGAGGTTTGAACGTTTCTTGAGATTTCCGAATACACGACCTAACGATTTTTTCAAAATGCATCACCGGTTTGCACGAGTTTTTGCGCGTTAAGCTGTAGTGTTGAGAAGATCAATATCTTGTGCATCAATCTGCATCGTATTCAGGCTTCGTTCGCATTTCAGCTGTAAGCCTGCAGGATGCAAAAATGTAAGGTATCAGCCATGAATGCAATCCAATGGAAGCAAGTTCAGACTCTGTTCAAAGAGATCGTTGATCTGGACGAGGGTCCGCGGATAATAAGACTTGAGTCGGTAAAGACCGAAGATCCTTTACTTTATGAAGAGCTGCTTTCCCTGTTGAAAGCCGATTCCGACCAGACCTCTCTGCTGGATGGTTTTGCTATTGAACAGGTTGATATTTCGCAGCTTGTGCCTCTCGATGGTGTGCAAATCG
>PXDL01000576.1 GCA_003566395.1 Balneolia bacterium
CCAGCTCCGGCGTTCGGGCGAGTAAAACACATCCGTGTACGGTTCAAGCTGTGTCGGGTTCATCAATTTCTGAGAAAGCGCGCGTTTAATTTGCGGCATTAAATCGATATATCTGACCGAGACCGCATAGACAAGGCCGTTGGCAAACGGACCGGCGATATCGAGAATCATAAGCGGAATTTCGTCATCAATAATAAACCAGTATTCGTACTGAATGGCTTCGGCCGGGCGGAAATTAGACTGGAATACCAAATCATCCAGAACCTGCGTGGGATCGCCGAAAACGGTTTGAAAGCGTGCCCGCAGCTCCATCGACGGAATCCGGTCGATATCGGTGATGCCCTGCATCCCCTGCCCGGTCCAGCGTGTATCACGGAATCTGCGCTGAAACGCTTCGGTGTCTTCGTTATCGACCTTCACGATATCGGCTTCACGGAACGCATCAAAATCCTGAGCCGTGGCCGGTTCACTGAACGCAAGCAGGCCGATCACAAAACATAAAACAATTAACTTTAGTGGAAGCAGATTAAAACAGGTTGCGCAATGTTTCATCATAATTTATGGAATAGCGGGAGATGGTAGATGGATCAGTCGTCGTTCATGGAAAGCACGGCGAGGAAGGCTTCCTGCGGAATTTCAACAGAACCGACCTGTTTCATGCGTTTCTTGCCTTCTTTCTGCTTTTCGAGAAGTTTTCGTTTTCGGCTGATATCGCCGCCGTAACATTTGGCGGTTACATCTTTGCGCATCGCACGGATGGTATCACGGGCGATCACTTTATTGCCGATAGCAGCCTGAATTGCCACTTCATACATTTGCCGTGGAATCAGTTCTTTAAGCTTGGCACACAATTTCTTGCCCCATTCGTAGGCTTTGTCGCGGTGGACGATACTTGAAAGCGCATCAACAGGCTCGCCGTTGAGCAGAATGTCGAGCTTCACCATATTTCCCTGCCTTTGACCGATAAACTCGTAATCCAGGGATGCATAGCCTCGCGTGGAGCTTTTGAGCTTATCATAAAAATCGAAGACCACTTCAGACATCGGCAGTTCGTAGGAAAGGTCCACCCGCGTGGTATCCAAATACATGGTGTTGACGTACTGCCCGCGGCGATCCTGACAGAGTTTCATAATCGGGCCTATAAACTCGGCAGGCGTAATAATCTGCGCTTTGATGTACGGCTCGTAAATTTTATCGATCATACCGGGCTCGGGCATTTCGCTGGGATTATCCACCATTACCTTGCTGCCGTCGGTTTTCACCACTTCATATTCCACGTTGGGAACGGTGGTGATGATATTCATGTCGAACTCTCTCTCAAGACGCTCCTGAATGATTTCCATGTGGAGCATCCCAAGAAAACCCGCACGAAATCCGAACCCGAGCGCAGCCGAGGTTTCGGGAACAAACTGGAGAGAAGCATCATTGAGCTGGAGTTTATCCAGGGCGGCCCGCAGGCTTTCGAAGTCATCACTATCGGTCGGGTACATTCCGCTGAATACCATCGGCTTGACTTCTTTATAGCCGGGAATCGGCTCCGTCGCACCTTTTTTGACCGTCGTTACGGTATCACCCACTTTGGTATCCTGAAGCGATTTCACGCTGCCGATAATGTAGCCCACTTCACCGGCCGAAAGCGTTTCACAGGGTTGAGGTTTGATGCGCAAATATCCGATTTCATCGGCATCATAATGCTGTTCAACCGCCATAAAACGAATTTGATCACCCTTCTTGAGCACACCGTCCATAATACGTACATAGACGATGGAGCCGCGGTAGGTGTTGAACACCGAATCAAAAATCAGGGCCTTGAGCGGTTTTTCAGGATCGCCTACCGGAGCGGGAATCCGTTTGATAATTTCTTCTAAAAGCTCGTTTACGCCCATCCCGGTTTTACCGGAAACGGGCAGGATATCTTCACGCTCGCAGCCGATCAAATCCATTACCTGCTGCGCGGCGGCTTCCACATCGGCTCCGGGAAGATCTATTTTATTAAGAACGGGAATAATTTCAAGATTCTGCTCAACAGCCTGATAGAGGTTGGAAATAGTCTGAGCTTCCACACCCTGAGCCGCATCAACCACTAAAATGGCGCCTTCACACGCTTTAAGGGCCCGCGAAACCTCATAGGAAAAATCAACATGCCCGGGGGTGTCGATCAGATTGTACACATACGACCGGCCGTCATTTGCCTTATAATCCATTTTGATGGCATGGCTCTTGATGGTGATACCCCGCTCACGCTCCAGGTCCATATCATCGAGAATCTGCTCATGCATGTCACGTTCGGTAATTGCTCCCGTGCGTTCGAGAAGACGGTCGGCCAGCGTGGATTTTCCGTGATCAATATGGGCGATGATGCAAAAGTTGCGTATGTGTTTCATGTATGTGTGAAGATGAGAACTATCAAAGTCAGGTAAAATACGGATTTTCGGGATGAATTTGAACCGTCGCACCGGAATTATATACAGGAACCTAACGCATTTACTACATCCAAACGTACATCCGGCGGGAATTAATAGTTACAAGTCGGAACCACATAGCCGGATGTTTCATGTTTAAAAAAAACAACCCTAACGTTTCTGCCTCTGCGTGGATGTCCGCTGATTCCGGGGCAAACTCATACGGAGACAGGCTCTTCAGCGCTCGTCATTAAACTGAATCTTAACTTTTGAAGTTCAGTATAAATTCATAAAATATAGATACCTGTATCGCCCGTTTCTGATTTTAAAGGAATCTTCCAACTCAGCAATTTCCATCTATGAATTCCCGATCTTTTTTTCACAAGTTTAGCTACCTGCAATATCCTTTGATCGCCCTGTCGTTATGGTTTATCCTTCAACCTGCCATCCACGGCCCGGAGGTTTTTCTGGAAAGCCTGAATCTGTATTTACTCTTCATTAGCCTGGCGGTGAGTGTCTCCACCCTTCAGGACACCACCAAGACTCAAAACAAGCTCTCGCTTAAAGTATGGCAGGATCCTGGAAAAGGCAGTATGTTTCTCATGTTCATCGGAATGAGCGCGGCCGTGTTCACCCTTGCCGGTTTACTGCTATTACTCGTGTTCACCGAAGAGGCTCTTACCCAGATATCCTTCGGGCTTCTTGCGCTCGGCCTCGCCATGATTGGAATGCTGCGCGCCGCCATCGAGATGTTTGAGTATCACCGGCTTGATAAAAATTCACCTCCGCCCGAAGCTGTTCAAACGGAGCGGGAAACCAATTCACGTCTTGAAATGTAAAGGTTTGTTGCAGCCGAAAATTTCGGGGTGCATTCGAGTGAGCAGTTAAATATATTTCCACCGATGCATTTTCAAGCACACATAGCATATTCATGGCCAATACGCAGCTTTCGCCAGGGTGAATCCTGCGCAGAGCATACCGTCGTATCCATTCATCATCTGCATCATCACGCCCACCCCCACCACGAACGACATTGCGGCTGAACGCATTCGCCCCTTCTGTCGTTTTTCGTGTCCGAATCTGTATGCTGCATCAGCATTTACGGACATCTTTTTGGTAAACTCTCCCACCTTTAAATTATTTATATACTTTTGGAACCTGTGAATACTCTCCGGATCGCGATTCAAAAAAGCGGCCGCTTAACCGATAAAACCATCCAGCTGTTAGAGAACATCGGTATTCGGTTTGACGGATATAAAAACCGGCTTTTGGTCAAGTCGCTTAATTTCGATCTCGAACTGCTCCTGATCCGCGACGACGACATTCCCGAATACGTTCAGGACGGCATTTGTGATCTCGGTGTAGTCGGGGCCAATGTCACCCTCGAATCCGAAGCCGAAGTCACCGTTTTGAAAGATCTGGATTTCGGCCATTGCCGTCTCTCCATCGCCGCTCCTGCGGGTAGCCCGGTTCGTTCGGCCAAAGAACTCAACGGCAAGCGTATCGCGACGAGTTACCCCGTGCTCACGAAAAATTACTTCACTAAACTGGGCCTCGATGTAAAGGTGGTCAAAATATCCGGAGCGGTGGAAATTACTCCGCGCCTTGATGTTGCCGATGCCATTTGCGATCTGGTCTCAACCGGCGGCACGCTTAAAACCAACGGACTGCGCGAACTCGAAACCATCCTCCGGTCCCAGTCGCAGCTTATCCGTACCAATAAGCCTCTGCCGGATCACAAATTGAAGCTTATTGAAAAATTCCTGGTGCGCATTGAAGGGCAGCAGCTTGCCGAAAACAGTCGCTATATTATGATGAACGCGCCTAAAGAATCACTCGACAGCATTTCTGCAATCATCCCCTCCTTGAACAGCCCTACCGTGCTTCCGCTTGCCGACCCGGATATGATCGCCATCCATACGGTTATACCTATCTCCAAATTCTGGGAAGTTATGGAAGAGCTGAAGGCCGCCGGAGCCACCGGCATTGTGATGCTGCCCATCCAAAACATGATAAACTGATAGAAGCCATGAAGACGTACAAGCTGTCCGATTTATCTGAAGCGGATATCCGAACCCTTTGCCGTCGCCCGGCCGTGGATTTCAACAAAATTACGCCTGTGGTGCAGGAAATCATCGCCGACATCCGGGAAAAGGGAGATGAAGCATTGCAAAACTATACAGAGAAATTCGACGGGATTCGTCCCAATCCGCATGTGATACCGGTTCCGGCTGTAGCTGATATTTCCCTGGGTGAAGATCGAAAGAAAGCATTCGACACGGCATTTCAGAACATTTATTATTTCCACATGGGCCAGCGTCCGCGAAAACTGACGGTAAATACCATGCCCGGCGTTAGCTGCACCCGCGAGAGCCGCCCTATTGAACGGGTGGGCCTGTATGTGCCGGGCGGCACGGCCGTTTTGCCGTCCACGGTGCTGATGCTGGGCATTCCCGCCATGATTGCAGGCTGTAAGGTACGGGTTATGGCCACTCCTCCACGGAAAGACGGCTCCATTGCTCCGGAGGTACTTTATTGCGCCGCACTCACCGGCATTACACATATCCTGAAAGCAGGAGGCGCGCAGGCTATTGCAGCTATGGCCTGGGGAACGGAATCCGTGCCCAAAACCCATAAGATATTCGGTCCGGGAAATCAGTACGTGACTTGCGCCAAAATGCTGCTTCAGCAGTCGGAAGCGCTCGTTTCCATCGATATGCCGGCCGGGCCGTCCGAAGTGCTCATTATAGCCGACGAGCATGCCGACCCCGAATTTGTTGCCGCCGACCTACTTTCCCAGGCCGAACACGGAACAGACTCTCAGGCCGTACTCGTAACCACCGATGCTTCACTTATCGACCGGGTAAAAGCCGAAACCGCTACACAGCTCGAAACACTTCCACGGAAAGATGCAGCGCGTAAAGCACTGGAAAACAGCTTTATACTGCTGGCTGAAAATTTGGATAAAGCCGTAGATTTCAGCAATCTCTGGGCTCCTGAACATCTCATTCTCGCCTGCAAAGAGCCACGCAGCATCACCCCGAAAATTACTTCCGCGGGATCTGTATTTCTCGGTACATGGACGCCTGAAAGCGTCGGTGACTACGCTTCGGGCACCAATCACACCCTGCCCACCAGTGGTTATGCCGCCATGTACAGCGGGGTATCACTCGATTCCTTCCTGAAGCAGATTACCTTTCAGGAGCTGAGTGCCGAAGGCTTACAGCAGCTTGGTCCTGTGGTTGAAATTATGGCCGAGTCGGAAGGACTTGATGCTCACAGACAAGCCGTAAGTCGCCGCCTTCAACGCCTCCGGGACCACGGTCAGTCCTGATATTCCAATCATACAACTTCCTTAATCGTGTCACCCATTCAACCATTTAACTTCGAATCGCTGCTTCGGCCATCCATCAGGGAGCTGAAACCCTACCGCTCGGCCCGCGACGACTTCAAATCCGGGATTCTGCTGGATGCCAACGAGAATCCATATTCACCCGGGGTGGAACAGGCATCCGGGCTTAACCGCTACCCCGATCCACATTGTGATGCACTCAGGGCGCGCCTTTCCGAATTGAAAGGCATTTCTCCTGAACAGATTTTTGCCGGTAACGGCAGCGATGAGGCCATCGACCTTCTTATCCGAATGTTTTGCGAGCCGGGACGCGACCGGATTATCATAACGCCCCCGACATACGGAATGTACCGCGTCAGCGCCGATATTAACGGCGTGGCGTGTATCGAGTGTCCGCTGAATCCCGACTTTACGCTGAATCCGGAGCGTATTCTGGACGCCGCACCGGGAGCAAAACTGATTTTTCTGTGCTCCCCAAACAACCCTACATCCAACCGCATCAGCACGGACGCAATTGAGCAAATCCTTTCAAAGTCGGGCTGTTTGGTTGTGGTGGATGAGGCCTATATAGATTTCAGCGAAGAGAAAAGCCTGCTTCCCCTTATTGACCGTTATCCGAACCTCGTGGTGCTGCAAACGCTGTCCAAGGCGTGGGGATTGGCGGGCATCCGGCTCGGAATGGCGTTTGGTGCGGTCGGGCTGATCAGCTATATGATGCGCGTTAAACCGCCCTATAACGTAAATGCGCTTACCCAGCAAACCGCTCTTGACGCGCTTTCATCCGAAGGTAAATTTCGGGAGCATCTCACCTTGATTCTCCGGGAGCGCGAGCGGGTGTCCGAAGCCTTAAAGAAGATGCGTATCGTAAAGCACGTTCACCCAAGTGACGCCAATTTTCTTCTCGTAAACGTGGAAAACGCCCTTGATCTTTATCACGGGCTTGCCCGGAAAGGAGTTATTGTGCGCTACCGCGGCGATCAGCTTCACTGTAATAACTGCCTGCGCATAACCATCGGAACACCGGCTGAAAACGACGCCCTGCTGCTTGCCATGCGGGAAGTGTCTGAAATTAAAGCTTCAAATTCCAAACCCACTATTTCATGACGATGCTTGCCGAATCCATTTTTATCCATCCAAGTGCACTTTGTGATGCGCATCAGTCGCCCCGTTCGTTTTTGATCAGGGGACTCGGTCGGATTAGCGACGCCGGAACAGAAATTTTGCTGGATGATGGAAGTCCGGAGTTTATCCGGGCCGCTCTCGCCAGGGAGCACATCCCTTTCAAGCTGCAAGCCGGTTTGGAAAGCGGTTGGGTTGTAAAGGGTGATGACCACGCCCTCAGCCTGCATCACCCTGACAAAAAAACCAAGACCACATTTAGCGACTGGCATGAATTATCGCAAAAATTGCTTTTTCCCGACCGCAAGAGCATCGTAAACCGGAATACCAGCGAAACCCGGATTCAGGTTGAGATAAATCTCGACGGAAACGGCACCCACGACATTTCCACCGGTCTCGGTTTTTTTGATCACATGCTGGAACAGATTGCCCGACACGGACATATCGACCTGAAATTACGATGCGAAGGTGATTTGCATATAGATGAGCATCACACCATAGAAGATACCGCCTTGGCCCTCGGGGAAGCGATTTATCAGGCCCTGGGCGACAAGCGGGGCGTCACACGATATGCATCGGTTCTGCCGATGGATGAAAGCCGGGCGATGGTTGCCCTGGATCTTTCCGGCAGGCCCTATCTTGTTTTCGAAGCGGACTTTTCCCGTGATAAGGTCGGGGATGTTCCCACCGAAATGATCAAACATTTCTGGTATTCTCTGGCCATGAACACCAAATGCACCCTTCATATAGAAGCAAAAGGTGAAAACGACCATCATATTATTGAAGCTATTTTTAAAGGATTCGCCGTTGTGCTCCGGCAGGCCGTTCAGCGGACCGGCAGGAATGAGATTCCAAGCAGTAAAGGAGTACTCTGAATGATCGGAATTATTGATTACAAAGCCGGAAACACCGCATCGGTGGCGAACGCGCTCAAACGTCTGGATTCTGATTTCTGCATCACCAGTGACAAAACCGTTCTGGACGAGTGCAGCGGCATTATCTTCCCGGGGGTGGGCCACGCCAAATCGGCTATGCAGGCCCTGCGTGATGCCGGACTTACGGAATGGCTGACACAGACGTCAAAACCCGTTCTGGGAATCTGCCTGGGTATGCAGCTGCTGTACGAACACAGCGAAGAGGGAAATTCGGCCGGACTCGGGCTTGTGCCGGGAATTTTAAAACGCTTTCGTTCCGACTTGGAAAAGGTACCGCATATGGGCTGGAATACATTTGGGACGGTCTCCGAATCTCATCCGCTCATGCAGGGTATCACGCCCGGGGATTATTTCTACTATGTTCACAGCTACTTTGCGCCTGTCACGCCCGACTCGATTGGAACCTGCCGCTATGCAGGCGTGGAGTTTACCTCGGCATGCGCTCGTAACAATTTCTGCGGCGTTCAGTTTCATCCGGAAAAGTCCGGACCTGCCGGAGAGCGATTGCTGGTCAACTTTATCAGGCAGACAAAACAGGCTTAACACCGAACCTAAAAGATTTCCAGTACTATGATTCGCATTCCGGCTATTGATTTGCTTGACGGGAAGATTGTTCGACTTCGTCAGGGAAATTATGACGACGTAACGGTGTATTCAGACGCCCCCGTATCCTTTGCGCTTGAATTAAAGGATAAACCTGAAATCTCGCGGCTTCATATTGTAGATTTGAACGGAGCGCGAGACGGCAGGTTTGTGAACCTTGACCTGGTGGAGCAGATTGTCGCAAAAACCGGCCTGGAAGTTCAGACCGGAGGCGGCGTACGGCGTTTTGAAGATGTTGAATACCTTTTGGATGCCGGGGTGAGCCGGGTCGTTTCCAGCTCGATGGCCGTAAAGCGCCCTGATGAATGGCTTCGCGCCCTCGATACATTCGGCCCCGGGCGCTGCATTTTCGGGATGGATTTAAAAGACGGTCATGTAGCTGTGGGCGGCTGGCTGGAAACCCAAAAGCAACCGCTGGAAGAACTGCTTCATCCGATGATGCAATACGGACTATCTGAAGTGCTTTGTACCGACATCGCTCGGGACGGCATGCTTACAGGCCCGAATCTACCCATGTACGCTGATCTGCAACAGCGTTTTCCCGATCTGAGATTTATTGCCAGCGGCGGCGTATCATCCGGTGCAGACCTTCTGAAACTGGAATCGGCCGGATTGTTTGCCTGCGTAATTGGGAAAGCATGGCTTGAAGGAAGTGTTAAGCTGTAGCAACGAGCTGCTCCGGATTTTTTCACATAAAAAAGGTCCCTGAAGTTCATTTCAGAGACCTTAGGACATATACATTGGCGCGTAGTTAAATCCGGTAACACAAAGGTTGCCGGATTTGCACAATTCCGCGTATCACATTCCTGCAATACATGACGGGCAATTATGCGTTTGAGGTCTGTTTGTTCTCATGCAGTATGTCTCTCCTGATTTAGATTCCATCATAACAAAATGTTTCGAAGACTTCGCTAAATCCGTGATTTATTGTAGCCTTCCGTTCACACTTTCATATAACAATTTGATGAGTTTTTCTTGACCGGAAGTTCCGGTTTGGGTTAATCGCTAAGAATAATGTAATCAAGCAGGGGCAGCTTGTCACCGCATGAATATGCGGTATTTTATATTTTTTTTCACTGATGTCCGGTTAAAACCTGCGAATCCATCGAAAGTGGCGAATAGACTTTTTTTGCCGGTATCTTTTTAGTAAACCTATATCAAACCCCCATTGCTTTGATGTAGTCTTGTAATTCCGATGTCGAATTAACCTTC
>PXDL01000065.1 GCA_003566395.1 Balneolia bacterium
CGGAAAATGACCGAACGCTTTCTTGGGGTTGATGACGGCATCAGGCAATTTGCCGAAAATAGAAGCCCGCGTAATACAGCAAGTCCGGCGGTACCCATGCTCACGGGAATGACTCTGGAACATGCCGGCCGTCTGCTCAGCCATCAAAATCTGAATTTTTCTACAAGCGGAGCGGGAAGCTTTGTATCGTCACAGCTCCCGGAGGCAGGAGCGCGTCTGGAACAGGGTGAAACCATCCGGCTGACGTTATCAGCCCTGCCCGCCGGTATAGCCGCACTCGAAGAACAGACTTCCGATGACAGCCGGGCAACTATTCCGGAAGTCCGCGGTTTGAGTATGCGGGAAGCGGTCCAAACCTTACGCTCCGCAGGGTACACCATTAACCGTACCGGTTCGGGTACGGTCTATGCGCAATTCCCCGAGGCGGGAGCCATTATGCAGACCGGCCGCCCTGTTACCATTCGCGGACGGGCCAGACCTATGGAACAACTCGTCAGCGAGAGGAGGGGCCGATGAGTCGTTTACTTGAAAAAAAACGGGTTCTGGAACTAACAGAAGCTGTCGGGATAACCGGACAGCTTGATTCGTTTTACAAAGGCTTTAGCGTGGACTCCAGGGAAATTGAACCCGGTTATATTTTTGCCGCTGTAAAAGGCCATCAGGCAGATGGGCACGATTTTATCAGTCAGGCCGTGGAAAAAGGGGCCGAAGTGATTCTTACCGAGCGCGATCCCGCAACGCTTGAGCTGCCTCAGGGTGTAGCCGGAATACGAGTGAAGGATGTGCGCCTTGCCCTGTCGAAGCTAAGCTTTGCGTTTGAAGGCGACCCCCAAAACAAACTGAGTGTTGCCGGAGTTACCGGAACCAATGGAAAAACCACGGTTACGACTCTGGTGCATCAGGTGCTTACCCGGCTGGGTTTCAGAGCGGGAATGCTGGGAACCGTGGAAAAGCGAGTGGGCGACACGGCCTCCGTAACCCGGCTAACGACCGGTTCTCCCCAGGAGATAGCCCGGGATTTCAGCGGTATGCTTGATGCAGGCTGCACACATGTAGTAATGGAAGTTTCATCCCACGGGCTAAGTCAGCGTCGTACCGATGCCGTTACTTTCGATGTGGCCGCCTTCACAAATCTGAGCCATGATCACCTTGATTATCACGGAAGTCCGGAAGCCTACTTGAAGGCGAAAAAACGTTTGTTCGACGGTCTTGGTGAAGATCATATAGCCGTGATAAATACAGATGAAGAAGCAACACCGAAACTTATATCCGATTGCCGTGCAGTAATCTGGCCGTACGGACTAAAGGACGAAAGTATGAGGATAATCCGCAACGATGCTGAGGGATTATCTGTGGAAATGGACGGCACTCGTATCGATTCCCCGCTTTGTGGATTGTTCAACGCATACAACCTTGCTGCGGCTTTTTTGATTTGCCGTGCATTCGGATGTTCGGCCCGGAATACAGCGGCTGCGCTCTCTGAAGCCAAAGGTGCCCGTGGCCGCCTGGAGCGAATCGTTACAGAAGACGAGGGGCTGCCTTCAGTTTTTGTGGATTATGCACACACACCGGATGCGCTTGAAAACGTGCTGGCTACGCTTCGAAACATGGAGCCCGAAAAACAACTTATTGTGGTCTTCGGCTGTGGCGGCAATCGTGACCGGGACAAACGCCCGGAAATGGGACGCATAGCGGCTTCGCTGGCCGATTTGGTGATAGTAACTTCCGATAATCCGCGTTTTGAAGAGCCGGATGCCATTATTCGGGAAATTATAACCGGAATACCGAACGCAGATACCCTGGTGAATCCGGATCGTCCAGCCGCTATCACGGAAGCCGTGGCAATGGCCGATGAAAATGCCGTGGTGCTTATCGCCGGTAAAGGTCATGAGACCTATCAGGAAGTCATGGGCGTGCGCTATGATATAGATGACGCCAAAATTGCACGCCGCGCCCTGCAGCTTAGAGCCGGGCGGGAAATTAAAAAAGGGGAGGACGTCTGATATGCTGTATTGGCTGCTCGATTATCTGCGTCAGGAATTTCTAATCCCCGGCTTCGGAGCGTTTAGTTTTATCACCGTTCGTGCTGCAATGGCTGCCGGACTGGCCTTGCTGATCAGTATTATTTTCGGGAAGCGCATCATCCGGTTGCTTCAACGCCTGCAGGTGGGGGAAACCATCCGTGAAGACATCGGTCTTGAAGGCCACAAGCATAAAGCGGGTACCCCCAGTATGGGCGGGATAATCATCATTCTGGCCATCATCATACCTTCGCTGCTGTGGATGAACCCGGCAAGCGTTTACGGATGGATGGTTCTTTTTGTAGTGGTTGCACTCGGCGCGGTGGGTTTTCTGGACGATTACATCAAAATTGTGAAAAAAAACAAGGACGGTCTGATGGGCCGGTTCAAGCTGATAGGGCAGATTAGCGTGGGTGTAATCCTCGGCTTATTTCTCTACTTTTATCCGGATTTCAGCGAGTACAACACCATTACAACCATCCCTTTTGTGAAGGACGCGAACCTGAATTACGCCTTTCTGGGCGAACAGCTCGGATGGCTGATTTACATTCCGGTGGTCGTATTCATAATTACAGGTGTAAGCAATGCGGTAAACCTCACCGACGGCCTCGACGGTCTGGCCGCCGGAACCACGGCCATAGCCGGGATGGCGCTGGGTGTGCTTGCATACGTGTCCGGCCGGGTTGATTACTCGGGCTATCTCGATTTGATTTTTCTGCCGGGCGTAGGCGAATTGGCCATTTTCTGTGCCGCAATGGTAGGAGCCTGTTTCGGTTTTTTGTGGTACAACACCTACCCGGCCCAGGTATTCATGGGTGATACCGGCTCACTCGCACTGGGAGGCACTATCGGGGCCATCGCGCTTATGGTGCACAAAGAATTACTTCTGCCGGTGCTTTGCGGTGTATTTATGATGGAAACCCTGTCTGTAATCATTCAGACAACCTGGTTTAAATACACAAAACGGAAATATGGTGAAGGAAGGCGGGTCTTTCTGATGGCACCCCTTCATCACCATTTTGAAAAACAAGGCTGGGCCGAACCCAAAATAGTGGTGCGGTTCTGGATTATAGCGGTGATGCTTGCCGTGATTACGGTCGTAACCCTCAAACTCCGATGAAAAACATCAAAGACCGAAATATCGTGATTGTCGGCGGTGCCAGAAGCGGTACCGCAGCGGCCGTGCTTCTGGCCTCAAAGGGCGCTCGTGTGTTTATCACCGACATCGGCGCTATTCCGGTGCATCAGAAAAATATTCTGACGCACAACGAAATCCCGTTTGAGGAAAACGGCCATACCGAACGTGCCCGTAAGGCTGATTTCGCGGTTGTAAGTCCCGGAGTGCCGGACAATGCGCCTCTGATCAGATATTTTGCATCCAACGATATTAAGGTATATAGCGAGATTGAAGCGGCCTGCTGGTTTTCCGAGAGCCCGGTATATGCCGTAACAGGCAGCAATGGAAAAACGACCACCACAAGCTGGCTCAACCACATGTGGAAACAGGCTGCCCGCCCGGCCTTGGTGGGAGGGAATATAGGAACCGCAGTTTCTGAGCTGATTCCGCAAACCTCTCCCGATGCAACGCTGATTCTCGAAGTAAGCAGCTTTCAGCTCGATCATATCGATACGTTTCGCCCCAAAGTTGCAGCTCTGCTCAACATCACACCGGATCACCTCAATCGCTATCAAAACAAATTCGAACATTACATTGCATCCAAAATGCGCATCATGAAAAATCAGCAGCCGGATGATTATCTGGTATTCAATTACGACGATCCGGTGCTGAAGGAACAGGTGGCCGGAATTGGTGTTCGCCCCGACGGCCCTCAGCTTCTGCCGTTCTCTCTGCTGGATGAAGTTTCCCGGGGAGCATTTATCCGGGGTGAGGAAATCATTCTGCGTCTGGATGGTAAGGACGAACCGGTGGCCGGGGTCGATGAAGTCGGTCTCAGAGGTAACCATAATCTCGGAAACAGCCTGGCCGCCGCCATCATGGGCCGCATCAACGAAATTAGTTTGCCGGCAATTCGCGACAGTCTGATGCGCTTCGAAGGTGTGGAACACCGGCTGGAACAGGTCAGGATTATTAACGGAGTGCGCTACATCAACGACAGCAAAGCGACCAACGTGAATGCCGTCTGGTATGCCCTGCAGAGTATAAAGTCGCCCGTTGTGCTGATTCTGGGCGGTCAGGACAAAGGAAACGACTACAAAGAACTTTCGGAGCAGATCAAAAAGAAGGTGCACACGCTTATTGCTATCGGTCAGGCCCGCGAAGTGATTCGTTCGCAGGTTTCCCGCGACGCCCTTTACTACCACGAAGCCGACAGCCTTGAAGAGGCCGTGCAGCTCGCGCATCGAAAAGCCCGCAAGGGTGAGGCCGTGCTGCTAAGTCCGGCATGTGCGTCCTTCGATATGTTCGATGATTATGAACACCGTGGCAAGGTATTCAAACAAGCCGTAATGGCACTTTAACCTCATTTCAGGATGAAATTCACCACACTGCACAGCAAATCGTTTATAGTAGATCAGACCCCGGATGAAGTCCGGGGAGAGGGTCGTACGAGCGATCGCTTTTTGCTGGCCGGCATTTTTGCGCTGATGGTTTTCGGTGTGCTCGCGGTGTATTCATCCATCGCCTATTTCGCGGAAGTGCATCAGACTACGGCCACGCGTCTGGTTTTAGGGCATGTGGTGAAACTGGCCATCGCGTTCAGCGTGATGATCATTTTCTCAAAAATACATTACGCCCACGTTGCACGGTTAAGCAAGCTGGCCCTGTATCTGAGCTGGGTGTTTTTGGTGATTGTGGCATTGTACGGAGCCGAGCACTTCGGGGCACGACGCTGGCTAAACGTGGCCGGATTTTCCTTCCAGCCGTCCTCTCTGGCCTCCATCGCCCTGCTGATTTACCTCTGTCGGTTACTGATCGTCAGAAAAGAAGATCTGTACGATCTCAAAAAAGCTTTTCTCCCGGCGCTCGGATATATCGGTGTTACGTGCTTTCTGATCGGTATCGAAGACTTTTCCAGCGCAGCCGTATTGCTTTCGCTCTGTTTTGTGATGATGTTTATAGGGCGAATGAGACTGCTTCACCTCGGAACGCTTTTGGTGGTGGGACTCACCGGTGCGGTGATGCTTCTTGCCATGTCGGATCAGAGGCAGGCGCGCATCACCAATTATGTTGAGCAGGTCCGTACTATTGAAAGCACAGAGTTCGTGCGCGGAGCCGGATATCAGGCACAGCAGGCTCAAATCGCTATTGCGCGCGGTGGATTGCTCGGGGTCGGTATTGGTAAAAGCACCCAGCGCGATTTCCTGCCGGCACCCTACAACGATTTTATTTTTGCTATCATCGCTGAAGAATACGGCCTGATAGGCTCCGGAGCCCTGCTTCTGGTATTCATTCTGATTCTCATGCGTGGCGTGGTTTTTATCGCACTGAAGGCCGAAGATGAACTCGGTACGCTTATGGCGATGGCCTGCACGCTCATGATTGTTACCTACGGTATGGTGAATGCCGCCGTGGCCTGCGGACTTTTCCCGGTTACCGGCCTGCCGATGCCGTTTATAAGTTACGGGGGCACCAGTATGCTCTTTGCCGGAATGATGGCGGGCATTTTACTCAATATTTCCAAGTATCAGAGGAAGGAGGTCGTTCATGGCTGATCGTGCCTACACTTTTCTGATTAGCGGCGGAGGAACCGGCGGCCATGTGTATCCGGCTATTGCTATCGCTGATGCCCTGCGCAAGAGCCTGCCTGAATCGGTAATTGCCTTTGCCGGCAGTCGCGATCGCATTGAGTGGCAGGCTGTGCCGAAAGCGGGGTATCCGATCTACCCGATCTGGATCAGTGGGCTTCAGCGGAGGCTCACCCTGAAAAATCTTCTGGTTCCGCTGAAGCTGACCACAAGCCTGCTGCAAAGCCTGCGCATAATGCGGAAGCTGAAGCCGGATGCGGTAATTTGCACGGGCGGCTATGTTTCCGGACCGGTGGGATGGGTTGCCGGCAAGCTCGGAATTCCGGTATTTCTGCAGGAACAAAACAGCTTCCCCGGAGTAACTACGCGCCTGCTTTCGGCAGTTGCTGAGCGAATATTTACGGTTTTCAAAGAAGCTGAAGTGTATCTCGGCAAGGCTAAAGGCCGCATCTCTCTTCTGGGAAATCCCACTCGAAACGAAATAGTGAAGCCGGGAATGAAAGGTGCACACGACGTTTTTAAACTGGAAGCGGGCAAACCCACGCTTCTTGTGCTGGGTGGAAGCGGAGGCGCCGTCACTATAAACGAAGCGATGCTGAGCGGATTAAGCCAACTGCACGATGCCGCAAAAATGCAGATCATCTGGCAGTGCGGACCGAGATATCTGAAAAGTGTGAATAACCGCATCGATCCGGACAGATATCCTGCTTTGCGCGTACGGGCATTTATCGATGATATGGCGGCCGCTTATCAGGCGGCGGATATTGTGGTCACCCGCGCAGGTGCCGGCATTTGCTCCGAACTGATGATAGCCGGTAAGCCTTCCGTACTTATTCCATCCCCGAATGTGGCCGGAGACCATCAGCGAAAAAACGCAGAGGCCATGGCTGAAAAAGGTGCCGCTCTTGTGCTGGCCGACAATGAGGCCGTGGAAAAACTTCCGGGACTCGTAGCCGATCTTCTTGGTGATAAATCCCGACTCGATTCTATGCGGCAAGCAGCTCTGAAGATGGCCAAACCCGATGCTGCCGACGCCATTGCAGGAGAAATAATTTCATTTTTAGACAACCGCAGAGCAAGTTGATTATGACAAAGAAGCATTCCCATAGCGACCAAAGCCAACAGATAACGGCCCAGCCTGTGTTCGGGAACACCCGTCACATTCATATGGTGGGCATCGGTGGTATCGGTATGAGCGGGATGGCTGAAATTTTACTCCGGAAAGGATACGTAGTGTCCGGTTCGGACGGTGCGCGGTCGGAAACCACGGACCGCCTTGAGCAGCTTGGAGCCACCATCTATATAGGGCATGAGGCCGCACAGATTGAGGGCGCAGATGTGGTTGTCTATACCAGCGCCGTGCAGGCCGAAGAGAATGTGGAAACCCGCGCCGCGCTTGATAAACGAATACCGGTTATAAAAAGAGCTGAAATGCTGGCCGAACTGATGCGTATGAAGTTCGGCATCGGTATTGCCGGTACGCACGGGAAAACCACCACCACCACCATGACGGGCCATGTGGTACAGAAAGGCGGTTTCGATCCTACAATTATTGTAGGCGGACGAGTGCACAGCTTTGATAAAACCAATGCCGTAGTGGGCGGAGGCGATATCATTATTGTAGAAGCCGATGAATTCGATCGTACGTTCCTGCGGCTTTCCCCGTCCATGGCGGTCATTACCAATATTGAGGCCGAGCACATGGATATCTACTCCGATGTGGACGATATCAAACAGGCCTTTCTGGAATTTGCGAACAAAGTGCCGTTTTACGGCTCCGTAATTATTTGCCTCGATGACGACAATGTTCGCAGCATTGTGCCCGGTATTAAGCGGAAAACCCTTACATACGGCTTTACGCCTCAGGCCCGGCTGCGTCCCTCTTCTGTGAAGTCCGACGGGATGTTTACGGTTTTTGATGTGAAGTATGATGATGAAACCCTCGGCAGCATCCGCATTCAGGCTCCGGGCGAGCATAATGTGCGTAACGCACTGGCGGCTATCGGTATAGGGCTTGAGCTTAATATGGATTTTGACGCCATCAAAAAGGGGCTTGAAGCATATAGCGGAGTTTTCCGGCGGTTTCAGGAAAAATATGATGACGGCAAACTATTGGTTATCGACGACTATGCGCATCACCCTACCGAAGTACAGGCAACCATCCGGGCCGCACGTAACGGCTGGCCCGAGAAGCGCATCGTGGCTGTTTTTCAGCCGCATCTGTATTCGCGCACCAAAGAACTGTACAAGGAGTTCGGGCTGTCTTTTTTTGATGCCGATGTGATTGTGGTAACCGATATCTACCCGTCCAGGGAAAAGCCGATCGAGGGCGTAAGCGGAAAACTCATTGCCGATACGGCCGAGAATTACGGGCACCGGGCGGTTCACTATATCGCCGATAAGCAGGATGTGCCGGCAGGCTTGAAGGGCATCACGGAGCCGGGCGATCTGATTGTGACAATGGGAGCCGGAGATATTTACAAATATGGCGACCTCTTTGTGCAGTCACTCAAACGAAAATC
This sequence comes from Balneolia bacterium, assembly GCA_003566395.1. Taxonomy (GTDB): domain Bacteria; phylum Bacteroidota; class Rhodothermia; order Balneolales; family Cyclonatronaceae; genus Cyclonatronum. The sequence goes on from PXDL01000065.1 coordinate 8,249, forward strand.
AAAAACACCGGAGGATGATTCATGAAGTTCATGAAAAACAATGCCGGTAATCCGGGAAACAGTACCCCCGGCGGAAATATGGGTGAGCCGCTGCGCAAACCGGATTCCGTTTCGGGATCGAAAAAAAATCGCCGGCGCAAAGCAATCCAAATCCCGATGCCCAACCGTTCGGTGGCTTATCTGGTGGCTGCACTTCTGCTGGTGTCCGGGTCTGTTTATGCAGCACACTACTTGATGGCCGACACCAAAATCAACGATATCGTGATAACGGGCATGAATTACAGCAGCGAGGAAGACATACGCGCTGCCGCGGGCGTTTTGCCCGATACACCGGCCGATTCCGTTAGGGCCATTCAAGTCATTGAATCGATAGAAGCCATGCCTTACGTGCGTGAGGCCGGGGTTGTAATATCGGCCCTTGGCACGATGCGTATCCACCTTACCGAGCGTAAACCGATTGCGGTTCTGGCTCAGGGTGATGCTCTTGTTATGGTTGATGCGGACGGCATCAAAATGGAATTGCCGGACGGTTATTACCCGGACGTTCCGCTGCTGTACGGTTTTGATGTGCATCCGGCCGGAGATACCCTTAACTCCGCGGCTTTCAAACAAACAGCAGGGTTCCTGAAGGCACTTGAACGGTCAAAAGTAGCCTCTCTGACGGTTAGTGAAGTCGGCTGGCATGAAGAGGACGGCATTTTCGCCCTCAGCAGAGAAAACGGCGTTCGGCTGGTTTTCGGTAAATATAATTTTGCCGACCGGCTGGAAAACTGGGAAGAATTTTACCGCCAGGTAGTTCCCCAAAAAGGAATGACGGCTTTCACCAGCCTGGATTTCAGATTCGAAGGGCAGGTAGTAGCCCATGAAATTTAGCGAATGGCTCTTATGATTAAAGTTATTAACAGCAACAACCCCTCAACCTATGAATGATGAGATGATAGATAACAGAATTGTCGTCGGCCTCGACATCGGCACTACGAAAGTATGTGCGGTGGTTGCCTCGATCGACAGCAGTCAGAAAGTGAATATTCTGGGCGTGGGCAAAGCCCCGAGCGAGGGGCTGAACCGGGGCGTGGTAGTTAATATCGATAAAACGGTAAATGCTATTAAAACCGCTATCGAACAGGCTGAGCTTGCCTCCGGAATCCAGGTCAGGGCCGTGAATGTAGGAATAGCAGGAGACCATATCAGCAGCCTCAGGAGTAAAGGTGTAGTAACCATCACCAATCCCGACAGCGAAATTACGGTTGCCGATGTGGACCGTTTGCTCAAGGATTGCCAGCAGATAATGCTGCCGTCCGATCAGCAGATTATTCATGTTATTCCACAGGAGTTTATTGTTGACGGCCAGGACGGCATCACCGATCCGGTAGGCATGAGCGGCATGCGTATTGAGGCGGACGTTCACATAATTACGGGACTGGTTTCCGCTGCCAAAAACATGTACCGCTGCGTGGAAAAGGCCGGGTATCAGGTCCAGGACGTAATTCTGGAGCCGCTGGCTTCATCCTACGCCGTGCTTGAAGAAGAAGAAAAAGAGGCGGGCGTGGTGCTCGTGGATATCGGCGGCGGAACAACGGATGTAGCCATTTTTCAGGGCAACACCATTCGCCATACCGCCGTCATCGCTATTGCCGGACAGAAAGTAACCGACGACATCCGAATCGGGTTGAGTGTGCTTCAGGACCAGGCTCACAAGCTCAAGCACAACCACGGGCACGCGTTTGCCGATCTCATACACGAAGACGAAATCATTACCGTGCCGGGTATAGCCGGACGCCCGCCGAAAGAAATTAAGAAAAGCATTCTTGCCCAGATCATTCAGGCACGGGTCGAAGAAATTCTTGAGATCGTGGCGATCGAGATCAGGCGTAGCGGTTACAGCAATGAGCTGAGTGCCGGAGTTGTGCTGACCGGAGGCGGATCGCTGGTAGAAGGAATTGTACCGCTCGCCCAGGAGATACTGGGTATGGATGCGAAAATCGGGCTCCCGACCGGGCTTACCGGCGGGCTGGTTAACGAGGTGAAAAGCCCGATTTATAGTACAGGTGTGGGGCTGGTTATGCATGCACAGGATAATCCGCTGGCCCAGAATCCACAGGGCGCACTGCCCGAAAGCGGAAGCGAAACCGATCAGGATACCCTGATGGAACGCATCCGAAACCGAATGAAAGAGTGGTTTAAAGAACTGTGAAACAATCCTTTGAACCCTCACTCAAAACAGAACATGGCAACACAATCAAAGAGAACAAAACTACAGGTAAAACGACATGGGAAAAGAAAAACTGAACTCACGATTTAGCTTTGACGAACAGAGTCAGGACAACGCCAAGCTGAAAGTTATCGGCGTTGGAGGTGGCGGAGGTAATGCAATTAATAATATGATTGCGAAGGGCCTCAACAATGTGGAATATATTGCCCTGAACACCGATTCACAGGCACTCAAGCACAATCAGGCCGATATTCTGGTTCAGGTCGGAAAAGGCCTTACCAGCGGACTCGGAGCCGGTGCAAGGCCTGAAGTCGGGCGTGAAGCGGTGGAAGAAAACCGGCACGAAATCGAAGAGGCGATAGAAGGCGCCGACATGGTTTTCGTGACAGCCGGTATGGGCGGTGGAACCGGAACGGGAGGCGCGCCGGTTGTAGCCGGAATCGCCAAACGGAAAGGCATTCTGACCGTCGGGGTGGTAACTACCCCCTTTGTATGTGAGGGTAAACCACGCATGAAGTTCGCCCTTGACGGTATCCGTGAGCTCAAAAAGAGCTGCGATACGGTTATTGTGATTCCAAACGAACGGCTGCTGAACCTAAGCGATGAAAACACCACGCTTATGGAAGCCTTCGAGCTGGCTAACGAGGTGCTTTACAACGCAACCCGCGGAATTTCGGATCTTATTCTGATGCCGGGTCTGATCAACCTTGACTTTGCCGACGTGCGCACCACTATGATAGACGGAGGTGCGGCAATTATGGGATCGGCAACGGCCAACGGTCCGGACCGTGCGGAAAAAGCCGCCCGTGAAGCCATCAACTCACCGCTCCTCGACGGAGTAAGTATTGCCGGTGCACGCAATGTTCTGGTGAATATTTCAGCGGGCACAACCCTTGGAATGCGGGAAACAAGTCAGGCCACGCAGATCATACAGCAAGAGGCCGGTGATGATGCGGAAATCATCATGGGTACGGTGCTGGATCAATCCTACGACGACGGGCTTCGCGTAACCGTGATTGCCACGGGTTTCGACCTGGATGAGGATATGAAAAAGGCGAAAGTGAATACCGGCAAAAATAAGCCGGCAATCACCGGTAGTCAGCTTGGCCGGTCTTCCGGAATGGGCACGGATGAAGAATCAGAATTGAACGGATCCAAATTGCCGAAAAGCAATCAGATTCGGCGCAAGTTTAACCCGAATGCGATCTCCGGTAAGGATAGATTCTGGAAAGGAGAACGTAACCTTAAAAACCTGGATGCACCTGCTTTCGGCCGGCGCGAGGCTGAAATGAAAAAATTAAAGGAGGAAAAGGAAGATGCGGCTGAATCTTTCCGCAAGAAACCTTCCGGCGACGGCGAGTACAAGGAGCGCATCGACAAGCGCGACAATGAGCAGCCGGCGTTTCTGAGAAAAATAATGGATTAACCTCCCGTAGGCACATTACGGATTCGGGCTATGAGCGGCTATACAGCCGTTCCCGGGCTTGTTCTGTGTTTATTTTAACACGTTTTCTTGTCGTTAAACTTGTAGAAAACTATCCGTCAATTGATGTTTTTGGGGACTGTCCTGTCGGGATGGTCCCCATTTTTTTTAACATCAGTCCTGAGGCTCGGGACCCGTAAGCCAAAGCAGCTCAGCCCAATACACCATTAACACACCGGCCCAGATTCCGGCAATCAGGTCGGCAGGGTGATGATCGAGGGTTAGCAAGCGGCTGAGGCCGGTAAGGAGCACAACAGCTATACATGCGATAATGATGAATATCCTTCGATTCTGAAGCGCAATAGCCGTTGCAGTTGCCGCCACGCTTGTAATATGAGCGGAAGGCAAAGAGTGAAACAAACGCTCGGTTTGATAACCGAAAAATCCGGATATACCTTCCTGCAACAGCAGCTCCGGTCGCGCGCGGCCAAGGCTTACCTTTAGCAGCAGGGTAAGAAACAGGGCTATAAGAATTCCCGCCGAATGCAGTACGGTTCGCTCATGAAGCAGGTTTTCGAGCGATTTTCCGGTATTATACGTATGGAAAATATACCAGCCCGGAAGCAGTATTACACCCACACCTATGGTCCAGGGGTTAAGGTAGAGCACAAGCAGTTCTGCGGCCTGATGCAGACGTCCCGGTTCAAGCCCGGCCAGGTACAGCAGCACAGGCTCGTCAAGGAAACGCACTGAAATCACAATCAGCACGAGGGCCGAAAATGTGCCCATTATGGAATTGCGAAGCCCGGCAAGAGCGGGGTGTGGAGGGATGGAAGTCGGCATCACGCAGATATAAACAAGGAAGCCCTATCCGGAGGGGATAAGGCTTCAAATATTTTGAGGGAAGCGGACGGCATCACCCGAAATTCCATTTTACGCCGCGCCCGATTTCGGGATCGGGGAATTCCCAGGTAACGGCACCTTTATCGCAGGCGTACATACAGGTGCCGCACTCTATGCAGTCCTCAAACTGAAAATGAACTTTTCCGACATCATCAATGGTATAACAATTTGCCGGACATACTCTTGTGGTGGCTTTGTGATCGCATCCGGTATTGCAAATATCGGTATCTACAAGGATGTGTGGCTTGGCTTCGGTCTTGGACTGGTTCAGGTAATTAACCATGCCCAGACGTTCAGCGATACTCAGTTTTTTCATAATGATCGTGCTCCTTTGATTCCTAATTTCAATAATTGCCAGTAACTGGAATGCTTTTTGACCGATTTGGAAAGCATGTGACGCGTTTTGGGCGTCGGTTCGTTTTTAATCGAGAAAAACTGCTTTCCGAAATCACACACCAGCCCGGGTACGGATTCAAACATTTGCTTGCTGTGAAGAAACTCAACCGCGCCCTGAAAATTTTTCATGTCCTGGAGAACGAAACTTTTTTCAAGTTTATCGCGGTAGGTCTTCATAGTATTTTTGGTGAAGTCGCCCGATTTGTGTGCTTCGACGATGGTTTCAGCGGCAAGCACGCCTGAATGCAGGGCATAATCCATACCCTGAATGGCTTTCCCGGAGTTCATCAACAGATTGGCTGCTTCACCCGCTACAAGAACGCCGTTGCCGTAGATTTCTTTCGGCATCACTTTCATATCACCTGTGGAAACGGCATGGGCGGAATATTCAACTACTTCGCCTCCTTTCAGGGTATCGCGGATTACCGGATGCGCCTTGAATTCATTCAGAATATCGTAAGGCTTAAGGCCGGAGTCGCGAAGACTAATCATGCCGAGTACAAGTCCGAACGAAACGGAATCTTTATTGGTGTACAGAAATCCGCCGCCTTCCACGCCCTGAGTGGCCGTTCCGATAAATTCATTGCTCATCCCGCTAAGTCCGTTTAGCTGAAAACGGTCTTCAAGCACGGTTTGATCGTATTTGATAATCTCCTTAAGGCCTACGGCCAGGGCATCGGCGGGGACGTAATCGTCCTGAAGTCCGACTTGCCGCGTCAGAAGGTTGTTGACTCCTTCGGCGATAATTACGGAATCGGCAAAAAACTTTTCTTCACCTGCGCGAATCCCCACGGCCTGATCGCCGTCCATCAGCACTTCTTCGACGAGAATATTAGGAGCCAGAAAGGATTCATCCGGGTATTTGCTTGCTCCAATCGCCTCCTCTACTTTTTCAGAAAGCCAGTTGTCGAATTTGGCCCGAAGTACAATTACGCCTTTGTAAGGCTTTTCACCGAAACTGTCGGATTTGAAATCGATAGAAAAGGTGGAGTCGCTGTCCATGAAGGTGAGCCGGCGATGATTGATGAACCGTTCGAAACCGGCGTCCTCTTCTTCCCAGTAGTTCGGCACAAGTTTGGAAAGCCCTTCACCCCAGAGAACACCACCGGAAACGTTTTTGGATCCGCTGAACTCGCCCCGTTCAATAAGAAGGAATTTCATGTCGTTGCGGGCCAGCGTAATAGCGGCGCTTAGGCCGGCCACCCCGCCGCCCACGATAATACAGTCAAATTTATCTTCCATAATGGTCAGGCGCCTTTAATTTTACGCAGCTCTTCGGTAAGCGGAGGCAGTATTTTGAAGAGATCGCCTACAAGTCCATAGGTTGCGTACTGGAAAATGGGGGCATCCGGATCTTTGTTAATAGCTACAATAACTTTGGAATTGGCCATTCCTGCCACATGCTGAATGGCTCCGGAAATACCGATAGCGAAGTAGAGTTGTGGAGAAACCACCTTCCCGGTTTGGCCGATCTGAAGCGTGGCCGGAAACAGCCCGGATTCGGTGACCGCCCGTGAAGCCCCGATGGCGGCCCCGAGGGTTTCGGCCAGTTCTTCCACCAGTTTTCGGCCGTTTTCGTCTTTTATACCCCGGCCGGCGGCAACCACCACTTCGGCTTCCGATAAATCAACTTTATCGCCTGCGCTTGAGAGTACTTCTTTTAAGACGGCCCGGAGTCCGCTTTCATCAAAATCAAAATCTACGGCTACGGTTTCAGCGTTCCCGGGATTTTCAGCAAGATCGTAAGAGCCGGAACGAACCGAGACCAGAACAAGCTCGCTGCTGCTGGATGTTTTGCTGAGTACTTTGGCAGCCATAACCGGACGCTCGGCATCAACAGAACCATTATTAATGGTGAAACCGGCAACATCAGGAATAGCAGCCGCGTCGTGGCGCGCAGCAAGTGCTCCGATCACCTCTTTAGCAGATTCGGTTGAAGCAAACGCACAAAGCCTCGGCCCGGATTGATCAATAACTTTACTCAATGCCTCAATAACGGCTGCATTAAGGTGATTTTTAAATATCGGATGCTTTACCTGATAGACTTTATCCGGTCCGTAAGTATTGAGCTGATCGGTGTACTTAGCAGGATCGGGATCGAGCACTACGGCTTCAAGAGTCATGCTGTTTTTGTCGGCCAGAGTTTTGCAATAACTCATCACTTCAAGAGAAGAGCGTTTAATTTTGCCCTCTGAAGTTGCAATATGAACTAATATTTTTGACATAGGTCTTTAATAATCTGTGATGTGCAGTAAATATGGATGGGAAAGAATCTTGATTAAAGCACTTTGGCTTCGTTTTCGAGCAGGCCTACCAGCTCGGTGACCAGCTCTTCGGGATCGCCTTCAAGCTTTTTGCCGGGTTCGCGGCCGGGAACTTCTTTATAACCCTGTCCTTTGGTTTTGGATGTTTTACTGCTGAGAGTATCAGGGTCCAGACCGAGATCGCCGAGCTGAAGAGTTTCTACTTTTTTACGCTTGCTCTGCATAATCCCTTTCAGGCTTGGGATGCGCGGCTCGTTCATGTCGTTGGAACAGGTTACCAGACAGGGCGAGGTAAGTTCGATCATTTCCTGTCCGCTGTCACCCTGACGCGTAACCGTCAGTTTTCCACCCTCGTTGTCGTAGGTAAGCCCTACGGCGTTGGCGGCATAGGGCAGCTCAAGTTTCCAGGCAAGCATTCCGCCGGTAAGGCCGGCGTCGGTATCCTGACTTTGCTTTCCTGTAAGGATGATATCATAATCGGATTTTTTATGCCATGCAGCCAGAATTTCGGCATAGGCACCGGAATCAAGCCCTGAGACGTCATCAACCACAATATGGACTCCGGACGCCGCCCCCATGGCCAGAGCTTTACGAATGGTTTCTTTGGCTTTTTCAGGACCAACCAATACAACCTGAACTTCTCCGCCGTGTTTATCGATGAGAACGAGCGCTTCTTCAACCGCAGAGGCTGAATAGGCATCCAGCACCATACGGTCTGAATCCTGAGTGAGGGTTCCGTCTTTAATACTAATAGGAGCTGAAACATCAGGAACCTGTTTAATACATACACTAAATTTCATAATAGAAAGAGTCGTTTATAATAGTTTTCGAAGTGTGGAACCGCTTTTTTGAACAATTTTCAAATATAACAAAAAGAGAACAGACTTATGTGTTCCCGGCCACGTGGAAGTTATCTGTTTGATGTCCCTTTCTCAAGCAGAACGAGTCGTTAATCCGTTCCGTTTATGGTTTTTTCCGAGTTTTGTGGAGCCTTGTGAACCATGACTAACTGAATAAGTTCTCAGGCGGCATCCCGGATTTCAGTCCAGCTAACGGCCATATTGCTGCCGTGCACAAGCTTGTGCTTCCATCCGTTTACGCTTTTATTTCTGTAACCGGACGGTGCATTTGTGTTGATGTAGTTTTCGTATGAAATAATTTCTGAAATCAGCATGTTGAACTCCCCGCCGTATAGGGGCAAATCGGCCGGGGCGATCGGGATTGAAATTTTTTTCAAGTCACATGCTTCAACAATGTGATCCGGATTGGTATCAGCCGAAAGGGAGCATGGCTGGTTTTGGTAGCGCATCAGACTGATGGCCGTCCGGGTTTGGCTGCCAACCAAAATCGCTCCGAACGCCCAGAGGTGAAGCGAATAAGCAGGGCGATGCAGGCTGTATCTGCTGCTTCCGCGCCCGGATTTCTGTTTGGGAAAATGTGCAAAGCCGTACGCCTTCAGATAGTTACAGTCCTGATTCCGAATATCGGCGCCCCAACACCAGCATTGCTGATGAAACAGTTTTGAAAGGGTCTTGCGGGATTTCTTATTAAACATGCGTCAAATATATGAAACTAAGTTGCATTAAAAAACCATGATGAATACACCTATTAAGACATCGTTCTTGAGGAATTAAACTTCCGGAGTGGCTATTTCAGCACAGCATATGCCGGGACCGAATTTGCCAAAAAGCACAATTAGCACCGAGACTTATATTTCGTACCTACGGCACGCTTGACTTGCCTGCGCGTATATTTCTACCCATATGCAGTTCCTGACTGGACAATTTGAACCTGAATATATACCGGGATTTAATAATGATAAGGAACCTCGCTCCCGCAAGGTGAAGAATCCGAGTTCTTCGGGGTCCAAATATGGGCAGAGTTAAAAGTGGTCTTACTTTTACTGGCTCAGTTGATTAACAAAAGTATCCGGTAGCTTTTTAGAGCAGATGCGCATCAGACCGGAAGGCAGGTCTGCTTTGCGGGTCTTCAGGTAGCGAAAAACAGCCTTGGGCCATTTCTTTGATGTTTCTTTTACGAGCCATGCCGCCGCTTTGCGAACCAGTTCTTCATCATCATAAAGCAGTTGATCGGAAAGGGAGAACACGGTCAGTAGCCGGTTTTTCTCTTTGGCGGGCTTTATCATACTTACAGCTGACGCGCGTCTGACCCACATATTATCCGATTTCATCCATTTGATGCAGTAACCGGTGGCGGAAGGATAGCAGCAGAAAAACTGACCCGTTAGAGAGCTGCAAAAATCGTCGCAGTCCGGCCAGTCGTTAATGTAGGTGAAAAGCCAGTCTTCAAAAGTTGCAATCACCCCGGGTGTCCAGGTTTTCCGATGCTTCTTCATCCATTGAAAACAGAGAATTTTGAATTCATACTGATGCTTTTCAAGTAGGTAATAGCATATCTCGAGTTGCTCTTCAGGGGTGAGTTCATCAAATGCGGGCTGCCAGGTTTTGGCTGTTTCGCGTATATCCGGGGTTTTGACGCCCCAATACTCGGATACATCCACGTTGAAATGTCCGGCTACGGATTCGCGATGCGCATTGTCGGCTTTATCACGCAGCTCATCTACACAATCCGTCACCCAATGTAAGTAAGCCATGAGGAAGAAATATTTTTTGGATGATAACTATTGATTGAATACTGAATTTCCGGTCGGCTTTCACCTTAAATGTACCCTTATCGAATCAAATAATACCTGGTACGTCCGGTAGTATGTATAAAGATTTCGTTAAAACCGTTCTCTTGGTCGGTGTCTGCTCAGCATGAAAAAAAACGACCTGTCGGGTGTATCGGAACCTGTATGTAACACATCTTTCCCCAACAATATAGGGGAGGTAAACTTAATTAAACAATAGCCAAGTCATTGTGCTGCAATTTATGAAGGGTGATAGGATATGCATCACCCTTCATAGAAAATCCGGCTTGTGTAAAACCGCCCTAAAGGAGAAGACGGTCGGTCTATTTGTTCTCGCCTGCCATCTCTTTTTTCGGCGGGGCCGAACCGTTGGAAGCAGGCGGCATGTCGTTTCCACGCGGGGTGAATGACTGTATGCCGGTAATTTCGCGCCCGAGAATCAGTCCGTGGATGTCATAGGTTCCTTCGTAGGTGTTCACCGACTCTAAATTGACCATATGATGAATAACGCGGTACTCACCGGTAATTCCGTTGCCGCCGAGCATATCGCGGGCGATTCTGGCAATATCGAGGGCTTTGCCGCAATTATTTCGCTTGGCAAGAGAAGTCATCGACGGATGGTCTTTGCCGTTGTCTTTCAGGTTGCCGAGCCGCCACGCCAGAAGCTGCATCTGTGTGATGTCGGTGAGCATATTGGCCAGTTTAGTCTGCACAAGCTGATTGGCTCCGAGCGGATAGCCGAACTGTTTGCGCTCCATCACATACCGGCGCGCTCTGTGGTAGCAGTTCTCGGCAGCTCCGAGCGCTCCCCATACAATGCCGTAGCGTGCGCTGTTCAGGCAGGTGAACGGACCTTTGAGGCCGCGTACTTCAGGAAAGGCGTTTTCATCAGGTACAAACACATCTTCAAAAATAAGCTCTCCCGTATGCGATGCCCGCAACGACATTTTGTTATGTGTTACCGGAGCAGAGAAGCCGTCGTAGTCTTTTTCGACGATAAAGCCCATGATTTTTCCGTTATCGGCTCCGGCGTTTTTGGCTTTTGCCCAAACGATGGCTATATCGGCGATGGGAGAATTTGTAATCCACATTTTAGCACCGTTAAGCACCCATCCGCCGTTCGTTTTGGTGGCCGTTGTTACCATCGATGCAGGGTCGGAACCGTGATCGGGCTCGGTTAGTCCGAAGCAGCCGATCAGCCCGGCCGATGCAAGTTTCGGCAGGTACTTCTTTTTTTGTTCCTCGGTTCCGAATACATGGATGGGATGCATCACCAAAGAAGACTGAACCGACAAAAATGAGCGATAGGCGGAATCGACGCGTTCAATTTCGCGGGCGATGAGTCCGTAGGCGGTATAGCTGGCACCGATGCCGCCGTAGTTTTCGGGAATCACGGCGCCAAGCAGGTTCAGTTCGGCCATTTCGCCCGGAATGGCATCATCAAAAATTTCTTCCTGATTGCCCTTGCAGGCACGCGGCTCGAGTTTGGACTGAGCGTAATCGCGGGCGGTTTCCATAATCATGCGGTCATCTTCGCCCAGCATGTCTTCAAAAGAGAGGGCGTCGTCGGTATTAAAAGTATTTTTTGCCATAATGAGAAGAGGTTGGAGGAAATATTAGCGGGAATCTGCGGCACGCTTCTTCTGCGTCAATAATTTAAAGTGCCGTACAGAATGTATAAGGTGATGATAGAGCCAAATTACTAAAAAGGGAATCAAGTCAACAGCCTGATAAAACAAAGGCCGGGTCTGTTGAACGAACCGGCCTTTTGCCCATGTGATATGTTTTTATTTCATGAAATGCCGGGCAAGAACCATGCGCTGTACTTCACTGGTTCCTTCGCCGATTTCAAGCAGTTTGGCATCGCGTAAAAACCGCTCAACGTGGTATTCCTTGGTATAGCCGTAGCCGCCGTGTATCTGAATGGCATCGAGGCAGGCTTTGGTACACATCTCGGAAGCGAAAAGCTTGGCGATGGAGGCTTCTCTGGTATAAGGCCGTCCCTGATCTTTAAGCCAGGCCGCACGCTGTACCAAAAGCCGGGCCGATTCTATGTGAACCCCCATATCCACGATTTTCCACTGTATGGCCTGGTTTTGGCCGATGGGCCGACCGAACTGGGAGCGTTCCATCGCATATTTCTTCGATTCCTCAAAGGCTCCGCGGGCAATTCCCACGCCAATGGAACCGATGCCGATGCGTCCGCCGTCCAGAATTTTCATGGTATCGATGAAGCCTGAGCCGATTTCCCCGAGCAGATTATCTTCCGGCACTTCCACGTCTTCCATATAGATTTCAGTAGTGTCGGAGGAATTCATGCCCAGTTTTTTCAGTTTAGGCCCGTGGCTGAATCCTTTCATGTTTTTTTCAAGAATGAAGGCCGAAACACCTTTGGACCCTTTTGTGCGGTCGGTGACGGCCAGTACAACATATATACTGCCGACCGATCCCTGCGTAATGAAAATCTTGGATCCGTTCAGAATCCATTTGTTGCCGTCTTTAACGGCGGTTGTTTTCATGTTGGAAGCGTCGCTGCCTGAACCGGGTTCGGTCAATGCCCATGCGCCAAGTGCCTGGCCGGTAGTTAGCTGCGAGAGGTATTTCAATTTCTGTTCCTCGGTTCCGGCCTGCGCAATATGGGCGGAGCAGAGGGAAGTGTGTGAAGCAACGGTGAGCGCAAGGGAAGCATCCCAGCGGGCAATCTCTTCCAGAACGATGGTGAAGCTTACCGCATCGAACCCGGCGCCGCCGTATTTTTCGTCGTGATAGATGCCGAGCATGTTCATTTCGGCGAGTTCGTTTACAATATCATGCGGGAATTCACAGGATTCGTCGCGCTCCATAACGGTAGGGGCCACGCGCTGTTCTACAAAATCCCGAATACTTTCCTGAATCAGTTTCTGGTCTTCCGACAAGTCGAATCCCAGCGCACTGGGAGCTAAGGTGTCAATGCTCATAATGGGGGGTAAAAATAATTGATTGATTGTGTTTGGAATCGCTTTTCCAAGCAAATATACGCACTTAGAGGCTGATTTTCTAAGCTGCTTACAACGATTAATAAGCCCGGAAACGCAGACGGGGGCCGGCGTTCGTATAAATGCAGCCATTCATATATATTAACCCGGATAAACCGCGTTCCCGAATAACCTTACATATTTACAACAGTATAACCATGGCCAGAGTTTACATAGAGATGAACGATTCAAACCCGACACGAAGATTTACAAACGGGTTGATTGCACTGCTTACAGGCGTGTTGACGCTCATTATGCCTGAGATGCTGACCATCATTATTGCCGCGTATCTGATTTCTAACGGGATTGTCTATTTTGTGTTCGGCTCAGCCCAGTTTATCGGAGCTGTTTCCATACTGACCGGTATCGTGGTGTATAGCTTTCCACACCTGATTCCCTACGCCTTCGCTTTTTTCCTGCTCTTCTTTTCCTTCGGGGCCATACTCTCCGGCGGCATCACCCTGATCGGCGTGGTTGCGTTCGTGTTCGGGATTATCATCATAGGTACGCCGGAGTTTGTAAACTATATGATCGCGGCCTTTCTGTTAATTTACGGCGTACTATCCATCATGAAATGGTATCAGCTTAAAACAGAATGACATCAGGACGTCCCGCTCCAGACTTGAGACGGTAAGTATTGTATTGTAAATGATTTATTTTAAAAAAAACATTAAGTTGTTACCGTCAATGTGAGGAACCCCAATATACACTCGTTTGCAAGCTATCAACCCGATTAACTGAGAAAGTCATGAAAACATCTAAACTATTAGCAAAGAGCTCGTTGGCCGATATTGATCACATCATCAGGCCTGCCACAGCAGGATTGATTTATTTTGGCCTTTCAATTGCATTAAGTCTCTTAATATCCGGCGGCGGATCAATTACAGCTATGCCGACGATATTGACTATCCCGCTCTTTTTTGCTGTTTTTTTTGTTTTAATTCGGGATAAGCTGAAAAATGACGAGTTGAGCAAGCGCGACTATTTCATTGATAGCGAGAAAAATATTCGATACATGTTGCTCACCTATCTGGTTTTGTACACATTCCAGACTTTCTTGACTGAGGCGTTTATATCATTGTCTTTTTATGTGTCACTGATAGTTTTGGTGGTGTATTTCTATCTTGGAGGACTTGTATTTAGTTTTGTGCTGTATTGGGTAAAACACAATATCCTTTCTGAAGAATAGAGAAACAGCTTGATTGATGCTGTTCATCCAAAAACGACAATTTGCACTTAAAACTATATGGCCTACCTGCGGCACGCCTGATGTGCCGACGCGTTTGTTTCTATCCGTATTCAGTCCCTGACGGGACAATAAGAACAGTCATTTTGCCGGTTTTTTTATAGTAAAGTATCTCCGCCCCGGCAGGTACGAAATATGGGCAGAGTCAGAATCGAACTCAGGTTGTCAAACAAAATTTATTCTTTAACAAGGCAGACGAACGGTTTTTACGAAGCCATCTATTCAAACAAAGGACTCAAAGCCCGGGTAGTCGGGATGAATACAAAGGCGTCATACCGGGCGGGTAAATCGGTATCTACATAGTTTTGGCGAGATTCGCTCTCTGGATTATATACGACGCCTATGGCACGGTGTGGAATGCGTTCGGGGAAAAGCTGCCGGGTCTGTTCGTCCTGTAAATTAAACCAGAAAGGGGAAGTGTTCGCTTCATAAAGCTGTGCTTCCAGGCTGCCTTCCATAGCCGGCGGCATATCCACAAGCTGCATACGTCCTTCCCACTCAAACCCGACTTTCACACTTCCCTCATAGGTGCCGAAACCGAGGGCGAAAACGTTCTCCTGTCCGTAAGCGGTCCGGGTAAGCTGCCCGATGTTGTGCATGCCTGCGTTGGCCATGTCGGTGGCGCGGGCGTCGCCGATGTGCGTGTTGTGGGCCCATGCAATTCCGCGGGCGTTTCCACCATAAAAATCGAGTAGATGGGTGAGCGTATTCTTGAAGTTTGATGCCCGCTCGTTCCAGGAAAACGGTCCCTGCTGCATCATGCCCCGCAAATGAAGATCGGCCTGACGCACAACCCGAAGATGCTGGGCCAGGTTGAACCATTCCAGTTCGGAGTAGGAATCAGGGCGTTCGAGCTGACCCACGGCATCAATTGCCTCGTTGATGTCGCGGCCGCAGTGTTCGTTGGTGCGGGCCACGTGCTCCAGATAAGCGCGCTGGTTCCCCCCGAACCGATTCATACAATGGGCGGCGATTCGCACGGCGTTGCGGGCTTCCCCGCTCAGATTGTCCGATTCCTCGCGCAAAAAATGAACGGAATCCATAAACCCGTACACATCCATGCCGTAAAAACCGGCTTTTGCGGATTCGTCCCCGAGTGCATCATTCCACTCTCTCAGCCAGACTACAAGTTCAAGCACTTCTTCATTATTCCACATCCACTCGGGCCAGCGGGTAAAATGGGTCAGCGCTTCTTCGGCTGAATCCGGGGCGCCTTCAAGATTCTTGACGAATTTATTGACCTCCCAGGCGGCATCCCAGTCGCCCTCGACAACAATGAAGTTGAAGCCGTGTTCGCGAATCAGCTCTTTACTTATTTCCGCCCGAACCTGGTAGTATTCGGAAGTCCCGTGCGTGGACTCCCCCAGAAGTACGGCCCGTTTTTGTGAAGCCAGAGCGGCAATATCCGCAATACTCGCGTCATCAAAAGGGATGAAGGCTTCAGTTTCTGTAAGGTTTTGCTGTGATGCATGGCCGAGGTTTACAAGCCCGGTTGCGGAAATCGAAATCAGAAGGAGCAGCGCAGCAGTACGGAATAATCGCATGGTAAAAGAATTAAAGAAAAGTAGTGATTGGAAAAAGATCACAAAGAAAACCCAAAATAAAAAAAAGCCTCTGAAATGCTGCATTCAGAGGCTTCGAAAACGAAATCAGGCGGGAATCAGTACTTCACGCTGCATCCGTACGGTCTGGTTGTCGGGGTTGCGACTTCACGCCCGTTCATGGCCGCTTCGAGTGCCGAGACAACATAGTTTTCGGCATCTTCAATTGTTGCGGGATTGGCGCTGGAGTTGCTGTCGATGGCACCGTCGTAAATCAATACGCCATCCGGATTGATGACAAACATGTGCGGGGTGGTGCGGGCATTGTACATACGGCCTACATCTCCGGGTTCATCAATCAGAACGGCTGCGGCCTTAACGTCTTTATCTTCAAAGGTGGCGTTGATCTGGTCCGGCGTCATGTGGCCCTGCTGACCTTCCCTGGAAGAAATGATGGAAAGCCAAACCACATCCTGCTCACCATAATGACGCTGTAGGCGCTGCATCTCGCCCACGCTGTAGAATTTTCGTACGAAGGGGCAATCGTGGTTAAGCCATTCCAGAACAACGAATTGACCCTGAAAATCACTAAGCGTGTGCTCCTGAC
Organism: Balneolia bacterium; assembly: GCA_003566395.1. Classification (GTDB taxonomy): domain Bacteria; phylum Bacteroidota; class Rhodothermia; order Balneolales; family Cyclonatronaceae; genus Cyclonatronum. The sequence continues at coordinate 24,505 of PXDL01000065.1, forward strand.
CGTTTGAATCTACAAGGGTGAAATCAGGTGCCGGCTCGCCGACCTGGGCCTGATTGTTTTCGCCGGTTGCGGCGTGTAAAGCGTGACCTGTAAACAGCATCACTGCCAATAAAAAAATGCTTATCGAGTATTTCATAATGAAGTAAATAAGGTTGAAGATAAAGATGAAATTAGCGGTTTACGGATAATACAACAGCTTTTACCCCCTCATCAGTTTCAATGACCAACGCGCCGTTGAGAACGTTGGGAGGGGACGAGCGGTAGCGCGAAGTTTTGAGCTCAAGCCAAAGATCCCCGTCCGAATAGACGGCCTTTTGCTCTGCCGATGGTTCGATTACATCATCCTCGTGAGGAAAAAAGTGAATGCTGCGGAGCGCTTGTTCGGCCGGGACGCCTTCACCCTGCAATCTGAGGATAACCTGATCTCCGTCGGCCGTAAACGCTGCATCAAGGGTGTGGTCTTCCTTCGGGATTTTCGCCCTGAATCGATCGAAGGTATCCTGAACTTGCTCGTTGAGACGGGACTCCTGTCCGGAAATTTCTATAGTGAACGCATGGGTTTCGAAAGCGGGAAGGCATACATCGTCGCAGACCAGATATTCAAGGGAGGCCGTGATTTCGTATGATCCGGGCGCCACACCTTCCGTAACAGAAAAGGGAATCAGAAGCATGGTTTCGTCCTTATATCCATGCGTGATAAGATGTTCTTCGCGGAAAATAGCCGGATAGGGCCATTTTACGGCTTCAAACTGAAATCCTTCCGGCGCGTCCCATTCAATGCCCGCCGGAATACCGGAGTCACCGGGATTCTGCCAGTAGGTGTGCCATCCGTCGGCAAGATCGAACCGGAGGCCTGCCTCAGACGATGAACCTGTTTGCAAAACGTCATGGGCGGGAAAGAGGGAAACATCGGCATATTCAGAACCGGGACTCGGCTGTGCATGCAGATCGGCTGCCGAACAAAGCGAAGTTGAGACCAATAAACCGAAGAAAAATAATGCCTGTTTCATACTGCGCTGTTAAAAGGTGATGCAGCTGCACGAAATAGTTGAAATGGCGCAACCCGGGAAAGACAATTTATCTGTATGCAGCTAAACACACAATATACAGCACTATGATTTAAGCTATTTAACAATCATCAGGAAACCGGTGGCATCACCCTTGCCGGAAATGAAAAGCCCGGCAGGGTAACCGGGCTTTCTGTATCGGAAATCAGGAATCGGCGTAAGCCCGAACGCCCGCCATTTCTACCATTAAATCGAAAAGCTGGGTGTTACGGACGAAAGTTGGGAGGCTGTCCGCGCCCGGTCCCCAGGCCGCGAGCTCAACATAGTCTGAAGTGTGGTTGGTGCCGATGAAATAAATGCCGTTGTAATTGGCAAGAACGCCTGCAAGCACGGCACCAGGTCCGGACCGGTCATGAAACGGGGCCTTGAATTCACCCCGGAAAGATTGAGCGGCCATTTCGGCTTCTTCCCTGGTGATTTCGGTACGCGTAGCATATTCCACCAGTTCCCGGACTTTTGATGCGGTAATGGAATCAAGCCCGTCCATAGACCAGTGAAAGCCCAGTTCACCGTACATCCACTCAAAACTGCGGCGGTAGCGGTGCATGGTATCGAGCATAGCTGGGGAGTCGCCGTATCCGCTTCCAAGCCCGCTCAGTCCCGGATTGGCATTCCCGTGATCGGTGGTGATAATCACAAGAGTGTCGTCTCTTCCCTCGGTAAATTTCATCACTTCGCCGATTGCATCGTCAAAGGCTATCTGATCATAAATTAACCCGGCGGGATCATTACCGTGAGCCGCGTGATCTACCCGTCCGCCCTCAATCTGAAGTATAAAGCCGTTGTTGCGGGATGAAAGTTTGTTTAGCGCTTTTTCGGTCATTTCGGCCAGGGTAGGCACACTTTCTCCGAGTTCCTGAATGTGTTCGTGATCTACTGTGTAGGGCAGGTGGGAGTCGTAAAACAGCCCGAGAAGTTTTTTGTCGGCCGGTGCGGCTTCAAGCTCGGCTTTGCTTTGAACGATGGAATAGTTTTTATCGCGAAAAACCTTAAAAATATCTTTGCCGTCTTCGCGGCGTTCGGCATCAAAATGGCGACGTCCGCCACCCATAAGCAAATCGTAGTCGCGCTCTGAGTACTGTTCGGCAATTTCGTCTTCCATCTGTCTTGAAGGCATATTGATAGCAAATCCGGCAGGCGTGGCATGGGTGATACGCGTAGTGGTAACCAATCCTGTGGCTTTACCTGCATCCCGGAAAATTTCGCAAATGGTTTTATACTGCTCGTCGTTTGGCCCCCAGTTTACCCGGCCGTTGTCGATTCTGTGACCCGATCCCCAGGAAGAGGCGGCTGCTGCAGAACCGGTTACGTTGGAATTCCGGGAGGCCATATCCATGAGGCCCCGGAAATGCGGGCGGTCCGATTCGTAGAGTTTAATCCAGTTCGAGGAATCCCCATACTGCTCTTTTTTTACTTTATCTGCCAGAGCGAGGGTGCCGCTGCTCATGCCGTCGGAAACAAGGAAAATGATGTTTTTAGCATCGCCGTTTGCGGATTTCCCGTTTTTTCGGTTAAAAGCGGTACCGGTAAAGCTGCTGCCGAGGGCGAGCGTTGAAAGAGCGCTTGTTTTTAGAAAGTCTTTTCGGCTGAATCGGTTTTTACTCATAGTGGTCAGGTATTAGATTAAAAGATCGGGATATAATCGCATCAAAATAGAAAAACGCGGGCACACTTTCCCGCATCTGTCCCGGACAGCTTAATAGAAAGCAAACATCCTAAAATAATGAGGCGATCGGTCGCGCGTGTTATGATGCCGTTAACTTTTGCGCTGCCGTGCTTCACACATTAGAGCGCTGAACGGTATCTCTGTAGAATCTCACCAGCACCTCTTGGGAAGCCCCGGCATAAAACAGCAAAAAGATGACTGTAAATATCAACTGAAGCCGCACAAACCCGTTTTCCCGATATTTTCTGGCCGATGTGACGACCTCGGCATCCATCACCCTGAATGTTGCTCTTTTGCGAAGTTTACGGATGAAATCATTGTCCTCCATCACCAGAAGCGATTCATCAAATCCGTTGAGAGCGTTGAAGGCGTGCCTTTGTACGAACAGGCTTTGGTCGCCATAACGGAAGGGCAGCAGGTCGAAGCGGGTGAACCAGCCGTAGAGTTTCATAACGGCCCGCTGTTCATCGAATCGAAGCCTGAAGCATCCGGCCTCGGACGATCGTGAGGCTGCGCGAATTTGTTGAAGAAAGCCGGCGGGTGGAAAGGTATCGGCATGGAGGAAGTAGAGCAAATCGCCCCGGCTTTGCGTAGCTCCGTAATTCATTTGAGCCGCCCGGCCTTTCCGGGGTGACTGAAGCACCTTGAAATTATGAGATGCAATGACGTCCGCCGTCCGATCCGGGCTGCCTGCATCCACTAAAAGACACTCACATGAAGGGTCCGAATCCAGCTCATCCCGCAGCCTTTCAAGAAGCAGTCCGATTTCTCCCGCTTCATTATAAACTGGAATAATTATGCTTATAAAGGGTGAAGAACCGGACATGTAAGCACGGTATCCTTAAATTTTATGTATGCGGGGCAAGCGGTTAGAAAGATACAGGGTGATGGGCATCGAGGTGATGCGCCAGAACCCGGTAATCCTCCACCGTATCCAGATCGCTGAGTTTTTCGAGCTGGGTGAAGGAGGCTTCCTCGTTTCGAATGAGTTCGAGTGTTTGTTGATAAACCTGCCCGTGGCTCCAGTCGCTCAGTCCGAATATACGTGTGTGATCTTTATTCATCCCCATCAAATAATAGCCGCCGTCTTCGGCAGGACCGGCCACGATATCGGTTGCCGTAAGGGCTGCGAAAGCCTGATCGAGGTGATGCGTTCTCAGCTGCGGGCAGTCACTCCCGATGATGCAGATTCGCTCGTAACCTTCATCGAAAAGCTCACGGAAGGCCGCTTTCATCCGTTTGCCGAGATCTCCGTTTTGCTGCAATCTGAGATAAAAACGGTCCGGTAGGCCGGCGTTGTTTGCAATCACGGGCGTAAAATAGACAAAGACATCTGCATCAACCCGTTCGGCTGCATCAAAGGTGAGGGCTATGAGTGTGCGATACACCTTGAGGGTGGCATCAGGCCCGAGGCTGGCTTCAAGTCGCGTTTTGACCTTGCCGGGCTGCGGGTTTTTGACAAAAATAATGAGCGCTTTGTCGGAGGAAGAGCTCACGTTGTGGTGCCTCCGCAACTGCTTCCCGCCCCGGCCGTGCAGCCGAAACAGTGCTGATTCACTCTGATTTCGCGGTTTAACAGAGCTTCAGGGTCGAAATCGCTGATATGCCGGGATTCTTCGGTTTCAACCGGAATTTCGAGCATCTGATTAAAGTCGCAATCGTAGAGGGTGCCGTTCCAGCTTACAGAAATAGTATTGCGGCACATCACACCTTCAGCCGCCGCAGGGTTGTAGGCCCTGACGAGCTTTTCCATATAATCGTCAAGATTACCGGACTTTACCAAAAACTCCAGATACCGGCTTATAGGCAGGTTGGTGATGGTAAAAAGCTCATTAAACTCAATGCCGTGTTTGCGCATCAGGTTGTTTTTGAAATCGGCTTCCAGAGCCTTTTGATCGCCGGGAAGAAAAGCACCGGCGGGATTATATACCAAATTTAGAACAAGGCCGGTGCCTTCTTTACCATATCCGATTTCATTCAGTTTGTGAAGCGCTTCAATGGAGCGGTCGTAGGTACCCTCACCGCGCTGTTTGTCGGTGGTGTATTTGTTGTAAAAGGGAAGAGAGCAGGTAACTTCCACCCCGTGCTTCTTGAAAAACTCCGGGAAGGCGCGGAATTTTGGGTTGGTCACCAGAATGGTGAGGTTAGACCGGACGATGACCGTTCGCCCCGGTTTGCTGATGCGTTCCACCAGCCACCGGAAATCGGGATGCATTTCCGGGGCGCCACCGGTCAGGTCCACCGTTTCGGCATCCAGGGCTTCAATGGCCTGAATGCAATATTCCAGATTTTCGCGAGACATTTTCTCCTTACGGTCCGGACCTGCATCCACGTGGCAATGTTTGCAGGTCATATTACACATATACCCGAGGTTGATCTGGAAAATATCGATGCCTGTCGGCTTTAGCGGAGACAGTCCGCTCTGCTCCAGCATCTGATCAAAACGGGGGAGCGTACACAGTACAGGTGAGTGATTGTTGATCACTCTTAGTTGTTCGGCAGGATCTTTTAGAGCGTGTGAGCGTGAAGTGAGAGAGGTTACATCCATTACATTCCCAGGCGTTTGGTTTTATTCATCATTTGCACCCCGTGAACGAGTGTGGCCCCTCCGCGGATAGCGCAGGCAACGTGCACGGCTTCCATCATCTGTGTTTCATTTGCCCCTTTTTCAAGGGATGCTTCGGTATAGGCATCGATGCAGTACGGACACTGAACCGTATGCGCTACGGCCAGAGCAATAAGTGCTTTCTCCCGGGCCGTGAGTTCGCCTTCCTCAAAAACCTGATTATAATAGTCGAAAAACTTTTCGCCGAGTACAGGCTCGAAATCACCAATATCGCCGAATTTGGCAAGGTCTTTTGAATCGTAATAAGAGTTTTGCATACTGAATATGTGTAAGGTTTATGTAAGGGTTATTGATGCACCTTTAACGTACATTACAGGGTCGCCATTCATTGTCATATATCAGACATTTCCGCGCGCATGTGTTACTCGTGATGCTTCGAAACAGTTCCGCTTCACCGGCCGTTAGGTATCGGGCTTTTTCAGGTGTAAAGTATATAGCCGAAAAAACGATGCCGGACGGAGAGTAATTTTCCTCATAAGTAGTAATATGAACGGCAATTTGTATATTTGGCGACGAAAAAAATCACAGGATAAATTAATCATCTATCATTTAACTTAGCATAAAATACATGAATACATCTCATTTGACAGGTTTTTTGGTCGCTGTCATTCTAATAGCAGCCACGGCTGTTCTTCCGACTCAACATGCCGAAGCTCAAAATCAAAGCGGCGGAAATTTCGGTATCGGGGTCATTCTCGGTGAACCGACCGGTATAACACCCAAAATATGGGTAAGCGGTTCTACCTCTTTTGCTGCCGGTGTTGCCTGGTCGTTCAGCGGCAATAATACCATGCACTTACATCTGGATTACCAGCAGCATAATTTTAATTTAATTCGTGTTGAAAAGGGAACCATGAGCCTGTATTACGGTATCGGCGGGCGCATCCTTTTTCGTGAAAACAGAGACGACAAAGTCGGTATTCGTTTCCCGCTCGGGTTAAACTACCAGTTTGCCGATGCACCTATAGAGCTGTTTATGGAAGTAGCTCCGGTGCTTGATCTTGCGCCTTCCACCGATTTTTCTGCCAACGGCGGTATCGGATTCCGTTATTTTTTCTGATTAAAATCTGAAAGCTAGTTCCATGGCATAAACAAAGGCGATGCAATAAAATCAGGAAGGACTTCGCCTTTGTTAACGTTTTCGCATAAAAAAAACCGCTCCGGAAATCCGAAGCGGTTTTTTTATGCTTATTAAATTCAGCCTGACTTTAGTCCTTCTGCTGATATAGGTGAACATCGCGCTGTGGAAACGGGATGCTTAGTCCTTCTTTGTCGAAGGTCTTATAAACCTGTTCGTTCATTTTGAAGAAGACGCCCCAGAAATCACTTGCGTTTACCCATGCACGAACTGTGAAATCCACGGAGCTGTCGCCCAGTTCCTTAATTGCTATAAACGGAGCCGGATCTTTGAGAATACGTTCATCGGCGGCTATAAGGCGATTCAGCACTTCATAAGCTTTGTCGGCATCATCGCCGTAAGCAATACCGAAGGTCCAGTCCACACGCCGGGTGGGCATAATGGAAAAATTGGTAACGGTGCCGGTTGAGAGTGGGCCGTTGGGAATAATCACAATCTTGTTGTCGGGAGTGTTAAGATAGGTTTTGAAGATGTGAATCTCCTTAACCGTTCCCATATAACCCTGGGCGTCGATAAAATGGCCTACCCTGAAAGGACGGAACAACAGAATCATGACACCGCCTGCAAAGTTCTGCAAGGTCCCGGAAAGGGCCAGACCCACGGCAAGGCCGGCGGCACCAAGAATGGCGATGAAGCTCGTCATTTCGACGCCGAGCATGCTCAGTGCCGTAATGTAAACCATTATTTTTAGTAAAACGGAAGCAAAATCTGCCAGAAATGTGCGAAGTGTAGCTTCGGTTTCGCTTTTCTCGAGACCTTTTCTGATACCGGAAACAATGAATTTTACTATCCAAAGACCGACAACGAGCGTAACTATGGCCCAGACCAAATTCATGCCGTACTGAACCACAATATCGGTGAGCATTTCCTGATTTATATCAAACATAGAGGTTTAGTTTAAGTTAGAGTAGATATTCTTCTTGATGGTTTGATAAATACACCAATTCGCCGATTGTTTGCCGCAGGTTAGCGTTAAACATGTCTCACAGCTTTATCAAACCTTGTAATAATAATATGGACTGAAAATACTGGTTTTTTGAAAGATGCCAAATGGAAGAGGCATTAAAGAGAGCACCAACGCAACCGGCAGGGTTCAGCGTTCAACGTCAGATCTGTAGTGGAACTTTAGCGAGTCCGGGTGACTCCTTTAGTGGTAAAGCACATGCGAAGCGAATGGGTTATTAGGAATACCTTCTTTTGAAAAGAACTATTTTGGAGGGATATTTTTTAGGAAAAGATGATATAACCCGACAATCGGAATCTTTTAACTACGGCTACCTAAATGAATTCATATAAAAATACAACCGCACTCGTAACCGGAGCATCCTCCGGCATCGGCCGGCAGATAAGTATCGACCTTGCTGCACGAGGCGCAAGGCCCGTGCTGGTTGCCCGCAGGAAAGAACGGCTTGATGAGCTCGCAGCTGAAATAAAGCAAAAATTCGATATCACGGCCGTTATAATGGTCAGCGACCTCACCGGGGCCGGGGCTTGCGAATCCTTGTTCGGGCAAACCAAAGAGGCCGGGCTGCATATAGATGTGCTTGTAAACAATGCCGGATTCGGGTATCAGGGCAGGTTCACCAATAAACCTGCATCATTTTACCGGCAGATGACAACCCTGAATGTAACCGTAGTTACCGAGCTGACGGCCTGCTTCCTGCCCGCTATGCTTGAAAGGGGAAAGGGTGGAATTCTGAACGTGGCTTCTATGGCGGGAATTAAGCCGGTGCCTTATTTCTCAGTGTATGCAGCTTCAAAAAGTTATGTTAACAGTTTCAGCTGTTCGCTTTGGCATGAGCTGAAAGGAACCGGTGTGCATGTTACTTCGCTCTGCCCCGGGCCTGTGGAGACCGAGTTTTTCAAAGTGGCCGAAGCGAGTTCCGAA
>PXDL01000327.1 GCA_003566395.1 Balneolia bacterium
GGTTTGGCAGGCGGCTATTCGCTGGGCGAGGGAATTTCAGCAATGGACGACGTAGCGGCGGCAGTTCTGGATGAGTCGTTCTCCACTACGCTGGCAGGAACATCACGCGATTTCGAGGAGAGTTCATCAAGCCTGTTGTATGCGTTTTTCCTGGCCATAATCCTTATCTACCTGATTTTATCGGCGCAGTTCGAAAGCTTCCGCGATCCGTTCACCATCCTGTTCACCGTTCCGCTGGCTATCGGCGGTGCGCTGATGTCGCTCTACCTTTTCGGGCAGAGCATCAATATTTTTTCACAGATAGGTATGATTATGCTCATCGGTCTGGTGACCAAAAACGCCATCTTAATCGTGGAGTTTGCCAATCAGCGCAAAGAAGCCGGGCTGAGCGTGATGGAAGCCATTGAAGACGCGGCAGCGGCCCGATTTCGTCCAATTCTGATGACCAGCTTGTCCACCGTGCTGGGTGTGCTGCCCATTGCCCTTGCTATAGGGGCGGGAAGTGAAAGCCGGGTTTCCATGGGTATTGCTATAATCGGCGGACTGTTGTTTGCCAGTATCCTCACCCTTTATATCATACCGGCCATGTATTCCTTCTTTTCCAAGGAAGGCGCCAATACCCTGATCGATCCGGATGATTACGATCTTGAAGTGAAGCCGGTGCGTAAACCTCAGGCTGAACCTGTCTCCTGATATCTGAATCGTATCCTCGGAAAAAAACAAAAGGGCTGTGCATGTTCGATGCGCAGCCCTTTTTGCGTTGAAAATAGAGTGAGGTGTCAGCCAACGTTTTTAGGTTGCTGATTCGTTTTGAGCGATCCCAGCCTGTATAGAACCTGATCGGAAAGCTTGCTTAAGAGTTGATTGCGTCGGCGTTCTTCAAGGTCGTCGAGAAGCTGGACGAGCTCGGAAGCGTGGAGGTCTTCGGCAGCTTCAGCGAGTACGGAAGGCTCAATTCCATTAATAAATCGAATTCGCTTTTGCCCTTCGAGGACAAGCAATAACGAGATTATTTCATCAGGATCGGCCTGATTTGCGTACTGAATAATTTTTTCAGTTTCAAGATTGTAGCAGGCGTTTTTCAGCTCGTAAAGATTGGTGAAATCATACAGCTCGGCACTGCCGCTTTTGAGATAGGATAAGGTGTTCATGATACATCAAATTTAACTGTTGGGAGAGCTGAGATCCATATTTGATGTATCTACAGGCTAAAGCATAAGATCAGCACCAAATAAGGTTATCAACTCCCGTTACAGAGGAAAAAACCAAAGGCATATACATGCCGATTATAAGGTTCGTCCATAGTTTAACGGGTTGATTTATAGAAAGTTGACTTCTTTAACGAAGTTAGCTTGTAAATAGTTTGTTGTCAAGGATACGGTTCAAAAATTAAACATAACGTAATCCTGAATGTGTATAACTTTGCATTTCGCTTTTTCTAAGTACAGTAAATATAGCGTGATAAGTTTTTATTATGTAATTATTAAATTCTTCATCTAACCGTGTAATCTTTATACGGCCCGACCTCTGTGAAGCTTTGTGCGGCAAAAATTTACTCGTCTGCCGATGCTGAAATGTTCGCAAGTTGTGCCTCCTCCGGAGTGAAGAATACAGCCGGAGCGAGTTGATTTAATATAAAGATTCTGTATTTTTGGAAGCTGTACACAGCACGGTTAAACCAACTTAATGAAAGCGCAAATTTCTGCCTTACCGGGCTTTGCAGCATGCCGTGTTGTTAACAAGATATCGGATGTAAATGGACGAAAGTAGTAGTCGCAGGGCTATTCTAAATATTAATTCGGTTTTCGCTTCTCTGCAAGTTTTCTGCCACAGGTTAATGCAGCGTGTGGGCACGTTGTAATACTCGTTCGGCATCCTTGCAGCAGATGCCTTAAGCCTATCTTAAACTGAACGAGCTATGAAGAACACCTACACTGAACGTCTTGATTCCGTTTTGAACAACGGGGTTACAGATGAGGAGTTTCACGAGATTTGTAATGCGGTTCATCCTACGATTCTCGCGTCCCGTATTTCCGAGCTTGAGCCTGAACGCGCAAAATTTATTCTCGATAAACTCTCTATCGATCAGGTAGCGGCCATTTTCAGCCACTTCAGAAAAGTGCAATCCAGAGAGATAGCTGCTTTATATCCCGATGAAGTTCTTGCCGACATCATCGAGAAAATGCCTCATGATGACCGCGTGGACCTGGTTCGTCAAATTCCTGTTGAACAACGCGAGACGCTGCTTTCGAAAATTCAAAAAGTGGAGCGTGAAGACATTTTACGCCTCAGCAGGTATGAAGAGGAAACGGCCGGCGCGGTCATGACCTCCGATTATATGGTGCTTACCGAAAACATGACGGTGGAAGAAGCACTGAATAAAATCCGGAAAGTGGCCAAAGATCGTGAGACCATCTACAACGCCTATGTAGTACACGAAACCAAACGGCTGCTCGGAATTGTATCGCTCAAAGACCTGATTCTTTTCGCTCCCAACGCGCGTATCAGCGAGGTGATGTTTACCGATGTAATTTTCGCAAGAGTTGATGAAGATCAGGAAATCGTTGCCAACCGCCTCAGTGAATACGATCTGCTTGCATTGCCTGTTGTTGATGAGCATAACCGAATGGTGGGTATCATCACCTTCGATGACGTTATGGACGTGCGGAAAGAAGAGGCCACCGAAGATTTTCATAAAATGGGTTCTGTCGGGCTGATGGGCGTTAGCCTGAAAGACGCCTCAATTCCGTTTCTGATCATGAAACGCGTCCCCTGGCTGTTGGTCCTCGTATTTATGAACATTTTCTCCGGAGCAGGTATCGCCTACTTTGAGGATACTATTGAAGCCGTTGTAGCCCTGGTTTTTTTCCTCCCGCTTTTGATTGATAGCGGCGGTAATGCCGGTTCACAGGCTTCCACTCTTATGGTTCGCGCCCTGGCTACAGGTGAGGTGAAAATCCGGGACTGGTTTAAGCTTTTCAGCAAGGAAATCTTCGTGGCTGTGGCCATCGGTATTATTATGGGATTGGCCGTATCGCTTATCGGTATTTTCAGAGCCGGGCCGGAAGTTGCGGTTGTGGTTTCCCTGACGATGATTTGCTGTGTAATGGTAGGAAGTTTGCTGGGTATGTCGCTGCCGTTTCTGCTTCAAAAGTTCAACTTCGACCCCGCAACGGCTTCCGCACCATTGATTACCTCTCTCGCCGATATTGCAGGCGTTGTGATGTACTTCAGTATTGCAACCTGGTATTTGTCGGATAAACTGTAAACGGGTAAAGTCGGTCATCGCCGGGCGGCTGAGCTGATATTCTTTTCCGGCGATAAACCGGAATTCATGTGTATGTGAGAATTTATCATAAATCAGCGGAGAATATCGCATCAGCAACTATCGCAAAAAGAACAAAATTCCGGAACGCGGCCTGCCGACTTTTTTCTTTTATATTATCATCTGCAAGCTATCAGCAGGCTCAGCGTTGGTTTTACCATAAAGTAATCCGGGATTATAAATAATAAAGACCCATGCCCGACATTCAGGAGCAGAAACAACAGATCAGACGGCAGGCTTTACAGCTGCGCAACAGCCTTGACACGGAAACGTATCTGGCCGGAAGTCTCAAGATTGAACAGCGCCTTCTTGAGCTGGATGAGGTTAAATCAGCAAAAGTCGTCCATATTTATTCGGCCATGGAAAACAGGTTTGAAGTCCGCACGGCCGGATTGATTCAGCACTTTCTCGACACAGGTAAAACCGTGGTGGTTCCTGTGATGGAGTTCGGAACGGGGCGAACTCTCAAACATACGAAGGTCGGACCCGATACGAAATGGCACACCAATAAATGGGGCGTAAAAGAACCGGAAAAAGGAGAAGAGGTAGATCCGGCTGAAATTGACCTGGTCATACTTCCGGTTGTAGCGGCTGACGAAAAACGCAATCGCATAGGCTATGGGAAAGGGTATTACGATACGTTTTTAGAGGAAACCGACGCGTTTCGGGCAGGACTGGTATTTGAAATCAATATCGTAAAGTCGGTACCTGCCGAAACCCACGATAAAGTCCTTGATGTTCTGATCACCGAGAAGAGAATCATCGGACGGTAATATTGGATATTATAACCTGAGTTCGATTAATAATAACCTATTTGGGGATATAAATGCGTCCATTACCGGGGAAGGTATTTTCAAATGGCTCCGATCAATCCGGCCTTGAAAAACATGCTGCCAACGGATACAGTAAGAATCAGTTTCCCCGGACAACAGTGGTTTTAAATTTTGAATGATTGCACGATGTCGATCCCTGAATTAGCTTGACTGTTAGTATTGGTTATTAGGTTAAAAAGGGAGGCGTTTCGTTAAGGATCAGATGCCGAATAAAAAAGAAGACGGACAAAAGAACGGTTCGAAAAACTTTCTCATAGTAGAAAATGGCACATAACACTCCATAATAACGCATAGTGTGTTAACATGATTAAGAGAAGGCTTTGCAAAACCGTTTTTTAACCCGTCTTCCGCATTGTCACAAAAGTGGAATCCTTGAATCCGAAGTCTTGGGTGTGCAGCGATTTCGTTTTTGCTCCGCGGTAAAATTTGAGCGAAAATCACCGGTTTATCAACGTCTTTTGAAGTAAAAAAACATATTTTATATATGTTGTTATCTGATCTCTAATACAGTATTATCATTAAAATCAATAAACTTAATAAAATAGCCTGATCGTCTCTGGGGCGCTGAGAGTTAGTGGTGGGAAGGATTACCATATATGTAGTTCAGTTCAAGCCTGTCGGTCATTAAAATAGAAGCCTATGATTTTTGTTTTTATAAAACAGAGTACGTTGTCTATTCCGATCGGGGTGCTTCTCGCCTTTACGTTCGCACTATCCGCCAAAGCACAGTTTGCAGACACGAATTCGGGAAAACCGGATTTTCATCCGTCCTGTACCGAACTTAGCTTACAAAGCGATGACGATTCGCTAAATTCCGTTAGGTCGGCCTATCAGTCCCGTTGGGATGACGGTTTCATATTCGAAGGAGATGAAGAAGGTGATGGTACAGGCGAAGTAGATCCCGAAAAGGCCGAAACCATCCGTCAGGATATTCTTGACTATGCCCATACCTTTATGGGCGTGCCGTATCGCTGGGGCGGTACTTCACCTGAAGGATTTGATTGCAGCGGGTATATCTATTATGTGTTTAAAGAATTCGGACTCGAACTTCCCAGAGTTGCCCGCTTTCAACAGCGTGATGCCATTCCCCTCGAATTTGATGAACTCCAGCCCGGTGACCTTATCTTTTTTTCAGGCACAACGCGAGTGACTCATGCCGGTATCGTTACCCGAAGCGACGGCGATGTGCTCGAAATGATTCATGCAAGCTCAAGCCTCGGTATATCCGTGGTGGATGTGTACAGTTCAACCTACTGGGAGCCTCGTCTGCACAGTGCGGGCACGTATCTTGAACTCTACGACTACTATAAGCAAAACCCGCAGCTCGCCGAACGCGTGAAACGGGAAGAACCCGAAGCAATTAAGGAAGTTGAAGAGTTCGTCAGAGAAACCGAGCGCAGGCGCAGAACAAGAATTCGTGGGGCCGTTGCTATTCGGGCCGGTACAGGTGGAATAGGAGGGGAAATGACCACGGAACTGGTAAGCGGGGTTCATTTGAGACTCGGTTACAGCCACCTTTCGTTCAGCAATTCTGTGAACAGCGGAATGCTGAATAAATACGGACGGAACAGCTACAGCAGCAGCAAACTCTCGCTGTTGGCTAATGTACACCTTACCAGCAACTGGTATCTCGCGGGCGGCGGCGTGCTGTATCGGGGCGAAAATGCCTTCGCCTTTGATGACAATCCGGATAACAGCTTTCGCTCCCTAACAATCAATCCGGCCGAGGTTGAAAATCTGGTCATCACGCATGAAGTGCCGCGCAGTGTGTATCCGTATTTCGGGTTTGGCTACGGACGCGCCTTTTCACGAAACCGCTTCATAAAAGCAGCGGCGGAGCTCGGGTTTATCTATCAAAACAATATGAACTCAACGCTGTCGGCATCCGGCGGAATTAGCCAGGCGGAACTTGATGAGCAGCAGCTGCTGCTGCGCGACGGGGTATCGGGATTTAACCTGATTCCGGTGCTGAATGTACAGGTCTCTTTCCGTATCTTTTGATGAAATTACGACATACCGGCTGAGACGCCGGTTTGTGTTGCTGTTGATATCCTCGGTAATCCCGTTTGTAAATTTATCTCTTAATTTCCCCGGTCGTGCTATTTCGCAGACGATATCTGATTTCTCTGTGCTATCTTTTGGTGGTTACAGTCGGAATTGTGGCCTGGCAAAACGTGCCGATGGAGATGGCGCCCGATATCAGTCTGCCTTCGGTAACGGTCAGTTACAATTGGGGGAGCACTTCTCCGGAAGTGATGGAGCAGGAGGTCACACGAAAAGTAGAACAGGCGGCTTATCGGCTAAGAGACGTGGAAAATGTACGGTCGGTAACCCTGGAAGGCCGGACGTCGGTAACGATAGAATTCACTAAAAGCGCACCAATCGACTTTCGTATCATCGAGCTTCAGGAGTCGCTTTTTTCATTGCGGGATGACCTGCCCCAAAGTCTCGGAAATCATCGTATTTCCCGGCGTGTACCTCGGGAACTCGATGATATGCAGGCGTTTATCACCTATTCTCTTTCCGGGCCTTACCCGACTTCCGAGCTGCTCGATTTTGTAAACCGGAACATCAGAAATCCGCTTTTAGGCCATCGGGGATTGGCCGATATCGATATTCAGGGTGCTCAGGATCCCGCGCTGATGGTTCGTTTTGATTCCCGGCTCACCGACAGATATAACATCAATACGTTTCAGGTGATGGGCGATATCCGCGATAAGCTTTCATGGCGCTCGGCCGGTTTCACCGAAAGCGGAGCAGACCGATTCAGCATGATGGTGCCTCCGGCTCTAAGTCACTACGAAGATTTAATGCAGCTTTCCGTAGCCATCCCGGGTTCGGCCCGGCAGCTGAGTCTCAGGGATATCGCGACAGTATCGGTGGAGGATTATCCGGCTCGTCAGTTAAGAAGAATCAACGGCTCAACCGCGCTGAGCATCAGTTTTGTGAAAGAGGGCGGGGCGGATGCCCTCGGGCTTGCCGAACAAATCCATGCAGATATGGATGAGGTGCGCCCGGTTTTGCTTCCGGGCATGGAACTGCGTATGGAGCTGGACGTTACCGAACAGCTTCGCGAGCAGCTCGATGAACTCCAGCTTCAGGCTCTGGTAAGTCTGTTATGCGTATTTCTGGTACTGCTGATTTTCATCCGCCGGTTCAGAGCGCCGTTTGTGATCCTGGGAAGTATCATCTTTTCGCTGATGGTCAGTATTTTCGCGCTTTACCTGTTTGGCTTTACGATTAACATTCTCACCCTTGCCGGTTTAACGGTGGCCCTGGGTATGATTATCGATAACGCCATTGTGGTTTTTGAACAGCTAAACCCCGGTTTACCTGCAACCCGGGAATCCCGGTTCGGGCATATAGAGCGGGAATTGCGCCATGCCGTCGTTCCGGTGCTCGGAAGCACGCTTACTACCATCGGCATTTTTATCCCGCTCTTTTTCACCCTGGAATCGCTCCAGCTGTTTTTGGTTCCCCTCGCGGTTGCCCTGTCTTTCACCCTGATTGCTTCGGTATTTATTTCCCTTACCTGGATTCCCTACGCCCTCATCTGGCTTACCCCCGGTGGGAAAGAAGTCCGTTTGGAAACGCAGGCTGCATCACCCTACCAAAAATTCAAGCGTACTACCAACCGCAAACTAAATCGTTTTTTGATGCGGGCGTTCAGCATCAGATACCGTATGAGGTGGATTCTGTACATTGCGGTGGCTTTCGCGATCGGTTTTCCACTTTTTTTGATTAATACACCCGAATTTGATACCGGGGACGAGCCATCGCTCTGGCAGCGCACGGTGATGGTGTATTTCGATAACCGCGACAAAGTTGATCCGTGGATCGGCGGTATCAGCTATCGGTTTGCTAATGAGGCCAGCTTCAGGCCGCCCTGGGGACGCGGGTTTGGGGAAAGTATTATGGTGAATGTCAGACCGCCTCAAGGCTCTCCACTTGAAGAGATCGACAAGATCATTCGCAATTTTGAGCAGCTGGGTGATAATTACAGCGAAGCCCTTCTTTATTATGAGACCGACGTTTCTGAGTACACAGGCGCCAGGGTTCGCTTTCATATCGATCCGGACTATCTGTTTAATCCTTTGCCGTACATCCTGCATGCAGAAGCGGCCTACCTGGCTTCGCAGACGGGTAATGTACGTATCTCTGTGAGCGGTCTGGGTGATTCCTTCAGTACCGGATTTGGAGGCGGGTCGGCCAGTTTTCGGGTTACGCTGCGCGGCTACAGCTACGACGACCTTTATACCACCGCCCGCGATCTCGAACGGCGTTTGACCGGAAGCCCGCGCGTAGAGGAAGTGGATATTAATACGGTGGGCTGGGGGCGTAATGATTACGAGCAGTATCAGCTCAAGCTGCGGGAAGAGCGGCTGATTGCAAAAGGCCTGAACCGCAGGCAGCTCGTGCAGGCTATTCAAATGGACCTCAATCCGACCAATACCTTCGGACAGGTAGAATTTCAGGATCAAAATATGTTTTTGATCGGGGTCAATAACCCGGTAGGGCGCTACAAACAAGATTTCATCAATGCGCCCCGCACATCCGGAAACACCGGTTTTACGCTCAACGAAGTAGCCCTGATTGACCGTGAAGCAGCAATGGGGCAGATACGCAGGGAGAATCAATCTTATATACGTACGGTCTCATTCAATTTTTTGGGGCCGCAGAGGCTGGGTCAGCGCTATCTCGATGAGGTTTTGGAAATCCTTCCGCTGCCCGTGGGAACGGAAATAGAGGATACACGGGGCTTTTTTTCGTTTCAGCGCGAAGAAGACCGGCAAGCCACATGGGTGCTGATTGCCCTCGCCCTGCTGAGCGTCTGGATGATTGTGAGCGCCCTTCTCGAGCGCTGGCGCGATCCCATAATTGTCATCATGGCCGTGCCCCTGAGCCTGATCGGCATTATGACCGGCGTGCTCTATACCGGCATTGTGTTTGATCAGGGTGCGATTGCGGGCACGCTGCTGGCCCTCGGGGTGGTAGTAAACAACGGTATCTTACTTATGCACGAGCGGGAACGCCTCAATCTGGCCGGGATACAGGGCCTGCGAAGCTGGGTAAAAGTTTATCGCAGAAAAATGCGTCCGGTGCTCATCACCACGCTAACAACCATTGGAGGCTTGCTGCCCCTTATCTTTCTGGGGTCCAGTGACTTCTGGTCGGATTTGGCCACTGTGGTAGTCTGGGGATTGTCGTTTAGTACGATAGGAATTTTGCTTCTGGCAGGCGTTTGGGAGGGGAGGGGAAAATCTTGAGTGGTCTTTTCCTGATCTAAATGTAACAAACTCTCGCAACCCGCGACATCGCCCGGCGGGCTAAACTACAGCCGGATACTCAACTAACTGATGCGTGGTATGTGCCGGTCATAATCAGAGAGGTGAACA
>PXDL01000154.1 GCA_003566395.1 Balneolia bacterium
ACAATCCCGTTCTTATCGGTGAGCCGGGCGTGGGTAAAACGGCCATTGCCGAAGGTCTTGCCCTGCGTATTGTTACCGGAGACGTACCCGAAGATCTTAAGAGCAAGCGGATCATGTCTCTTGATATGGGCGCGCTGATTGCCGGTGCCAAGTACCGGGGAGAGTTCGAAGACCGCCTGAAAGCCGTGGTAAAAGAGGTGACCGAGGCAGCGGGCGAAATCATTCTGTTTATTGATGAGATCCACACACTGGTAGGCGCCGGGGCATCGGAAGGTGCGATGGATGCGGCCAATATTTTGAAACCGGCCCTGGCCCGGGGTGAGCTTCGGGCAATCGGAGCCACCACGCTGAGCGAATATCGCAAGTTTATAGAGAAAGACAAGGCGCTGGAGCGAAGGCTGCAAACTGTATTGGTGGGCGAACCCACACCCGAAGACACCATCTCCATTCTGCGCGGCCTCAAGGAGCGGTATGAGCTTCACCACGGGGTGCGTATTACCGATTCGGCCATCATTTCTGCGGCGGAACTTTCACACCGTTACATCTCCGACCGTTTTCTGCCCGACAAAGCCATCGACCTGATTGATGAGGCGGCGTCGCGTCTGCGTATCCAAATTGATTCTCTGCCTGAAGAGCTTGACCAAATCGAGCGTCATATACGGCAGCTTGAGATTGAGCGGGAAGCGCTCAAGCGGGAAAAAGACACCGGCAAGCTGGATGCGATCCAAAAAGACCTGGCGAATTTGAACGAGCAATACAATCAGCTCAAAATGCACTGGTCATCCGAGCGGGATCTGATCAAGAAAACCCAGGAAATGAAGCAGGCTCTTGAGACGACGAAAATACAGGCGGAACGAGCCGAACGAAGCGGAGAATATGAAAAAGTGGCCGAGCTTCGGTACGGCACCATCACCCGGCTTGAAAAAGATCTTGAAGCAACCAAGCAGGAATTGGCTGAACTTCAGAAAGACAAGGCCATGCTGAAAGAGGAAGTGGACGCCGAGGAAATCGCTGATATTATCTCTCGATGGACCGGAATTCCGGTAACCAAAATGCTCCAAAGCGAGCGCCAAAAGCTTATGACAATGGAGGAGCACCTGCACAAGCGCGTAGTAGGGCAGAACCCGGCCATCGACGCGGTTTCAAATGCGGTACGACGCTCACGCTCCGGGCTTCAGGATGAAAGCCGGCCGGTAGGTTCATTTATCTTTCTGGGCTCAACCGGCGTGGGTAAAACCGAACTGGCACGCTCCCTGGCCGATTATCTTTTCGATGATGAAAATGCTATGGTGCGCATCGACATGAGTGAATATATGGAGCGGCACAGCGTCAGCCGGCTGATAGGCGCGCCTCCGGGATATGTGGGCTATGATGAAGGCGGACAGCTTACCGAAGCCGTGCGCAGAAAGCCCTATTCAGTAATTCTGCTTGATGAAATTGAAAAAGCACATCCTGATGTATTCAATATTCTGCTTCAGGTACTGGATGAAGGCCGCCTGACCGATAACAAAGGCGTTACGGTGAATTTCACCAATTCCATCATCATTATGACCAGTAACATCGGTTCGCATTTGATTCAGAAGCGTATTGAGCAAAGCCCGGACGGTTTGAGCGAAACAGAGTACGAGCAGCTTCAGAACGAACTGTTCAATCAGCTTAAACAAACCATACGGCCGGAATTTCTAAACCGGATAGATGATGTAATCGTATTTCATCCACTCGGCAAGGAGCATCTGCGCCATGTGGTGGATATCCAGCTGGAGCGCGTGCATACCATGCTTGCGAAAAACCGGGTGGAAATCCGCATTCCGGAGAATGTGAAGGACTGGCTTGCTGCACGGGGCTACGATCCGGCTTTCGGAGCACGGCCGCTGAAGCGTCTCATACAGAAAGAAGTGGTAAACGAACTCGCGCGTCTGCTCATCAAGCGGGACAGCGATGAAAAAACCATTTTTGATGTAACGCTGGATCGTGACGAAGAAGGCCTCAATTTTGTCGAGGTTTTCGATGATGTGGAGGCCTGGGTCGAGTAACTTTCCTCTTCGAAAAATAAAACGGGCGGTCCCGGAATCCGGAGGCCGCCCGTTTTGCGTATCAGGCCTGAGACTTTACGAACTCAAGCCACTTTTGAAGTCCGGTTACCTGCACCTGTTTATGAACCGGATAGTCTTCTTCTACCGGAATGATCAGGAAGTTGTTTGGGGTCTTGTTGTCTTCCATTACGTTTAAAAAGCCTTTTTCCAGTTTTGGTGAAAGGCTCCGTTTGGCATCGGCGCAGGCTACGGGCTTGCTCTTTCGGATGAGCACCATATCGGCCTCTGCACCGTGATGTGTACGGTAAAAGCAGAGCTTGCACTGGTCGGGCAACACCGACATGGTCTGCTCAACCACAAAACCTTCCCATGAACCACCCACGGCAATATGCCCCTGAAGCTCGCTGTAAGAGTTGATATCCATCAGAGAATGGAAAAATCCGGAATCTCTTACATAAACTTTTGGAGCTTTCACCAGGCGTTTCCGCACATTAACCGACCACGGCTGAAGCAGCCGGATGATGTAGGCGTGCTCCAGATAATACAGATACCGGGAAATGGTGCTTCGGCTTACCCCCAGCGACCTTCCCAGCGTTTCCTGATTCATATGGGTTCCCTGTTGTTGCGCGGTAAGAATCATGAACATCCGAAGTTTCTCAAAATCGGTGTTCAGCCCGAGCACGGGAAGATCCCGTTCCACATAGGTGAATAGGAAATCACTGAGCCAGCGCATCGCTGCTTTTTGACTGCGCGACAAATATGCTCTCGGAAAGCCGCCCCGGAACCAAAGCCTTTCTAACTGCTCCTGCCCTCCGGTCTCATAGAAACTGAACGGATAAAGCTCTTCGTAAGCAATCCGGCCGGCAAGAGACTCGGTCGTTTTTTTGATGAGGGAGGGAGAGGCCGAACCCAGAACCAGAAACCGCCCGTTCTTGCGGTTGCGGTCAATAACCGAACGAAGAACGGGAAAGAGGTCCGGCCGGTGCTGGATTTCATCAAGTACAATGAGCTTGTCTTCGTTCTGCTCGAAAAACAGCTCGGGCTCCTGAAGCCGTGAAACATCTCTGGGCGATTCAAGATCGAGATACAGCGCTTCTTTTTTTTTCTCTTCGGCAATCTGCCGGGCAAGCGTAGTTTTTCCGACCTGTCGTGCCCCGGTTATGGCCACAACGGGATAGTCTGCAAGCAGCTCGGTTAGAACGGCCTGCTTCCGCCGTTTATATATAGGGTCATGCATCATTACCGTGTAATTTGCATATAATATAAGCGATCTTCACGGTAGTATCAATTTTTTTACCGTGAAAAACGAATATACTATAATTGATCTTCACGGTTAAACAGTAACTTTTACCGTGAATATCGCACACGTAATAATCGATTTTCACGGTAGTTTTACATATATAACCGTGAAAATCGATTATAATATCTTTATAAACTCAATAATAACAATTTATATATGTTCAATAAGCTTATTTTTCATACTTGATGATTTACAAAAAAATAAATATCGTTGAAAGCCGTCAGGTGTATTCCCAGCTCGATCGGATAAGACTGCCTCTGCCTGCATCGTTTTCTATGCGCAGAAAGACATCAATCTCTTGCTGCAACTCTTCTACATGGGATATCACACCAACCACCCGCGATTCTCCGCGCAGGGATTTAAGCGTATCAAATACCGTATGCAGTGATTCACGGTCGAGGGAGCCGAACCCTTCATCGAGAAAGAAGAAGTTTTGCCGGGTTTTATCCTGGTGCTGCACGCTTTCAGCCAGCGCTAAAGCCAGGCAGAGTGAAGCCTGAAAAGTCTGTCCACCCGAAAGGGTCTTGATGCTGCGCAGGCGCCCGTCGTTGAGAAAATCCCGGACCTGGAAGTTATTGTGCTCATTAAGTTCAAGACGAAGCTGCTGACGCGTAAGCTGGTAAAATCGCCGGTTGGAGGCATCACACAGCTGTCGCAGATATACCGAAGAAATATAGTTTACAAATCCGCTGCCCGTAAAAAGTCGGCGCAGGGTTTCGAGGTTTTCGAGACGCTGCCGGAGAGCGTCCACCTGAGTCTGAAGCTCTTTTTTTGCTTCCATATCTTTCTTCATTTCCCCGGTTTTTTCCGTTGCAGACTGCACCGCACCGATTAGCTCATCCACTTCGGCCCGGGCGGTCTTGATCTCTTCCTGAAGCGACTCAAAGGCACCGGCGTCGAAACTCGAATCTCCGAGCTCTTCTTCAAGGGCAGCAAGCTGTTCCCGGACGGCCGTCCACTCCGACCGATACTCGTTGAGTTTTCTGTTCAAAGACTCGGTATCCAAAGTTTCATCGAGTATAGCCGTGACCTGGCTCGCATCGTCAAAGTTTGATGCCCGGAGCTTCTCTTCAATAATGCTCTCTGTTTTCACAAGTTCGCTGCGCCTATTATCCAGAGTTCTGGCCGTATCTTCATGCCTGGCTTTCAGGGCGCTCAGCTCATTAGACAGACCTTCGCGCCGGCTTTGAAGCTTGTTATAATCTGCTTTGATGTCCTCGATTTGCTTTTCCAACCCTTCCAGTTCCCCTTTGATAGTCTCCGAGTCGACGAGGCCGTAATCGGAATAGGCCAGAACTTTAATATTCTCAATTTCGAACTCTCTGGCGTCGCGCAGTTTCTGCATCTCTTTTTCAAGTTCACGCAGCGATTCGGTCTCTGATTTTGATCCGGCTTCGGCGGCCTCCAGGGCGGACTCCATCTCTTCAATCTCCCGTTCGGTTTGGCGAAGGCGGTCGCGCAGCGCTTCAGCTTTTTCGTACACCTGCTGAAACGCTTCAGGTTGATCCGGATCATAGTTTTCCCAGACGAATGCTTCGCGATGGGCTCGGATATCATCCTGTTGTTTGGTACACCGGTTCTGCAAGGCCTCGGTTTGCTCCTGTCGGGCGCTCATCTGAATCGAGAGCTTATCGAACTTTTTCAGAAACTCGTCGGCTTGTTTTCGTGTGCTTCTCAGTTGATGCAGCGTTTCTTCGGCTTTTTTGAGCCGGATTTCACTCCGGCCTGAAAGTGGCTCAGGATGCGATTCGGACCCGCACAACGGGCACGGTTTTCCATCTTCAAGAGCGTCCGCGTAAGCTTCAAGCTTCATCTGAGCACTGATTTCGGTAAGACGGGCCTGTTCTTTATCAATTCGGGCGTCCGTATCATTGATAAATGTTGCCAGATGCTTCTGCACGCCTTTTACATCGTCTGATTCGGAAAGATCCAGCCCGTCGATTTCACTGCTTGCGCGTACACCTTTTTGGAGCGATTCACCCAGCTCCCGGGATTTTTGATTCGCCTCAGCCAGCTCTTTCTCCGTTTCTGTCAGTTGTTGGCGAAGTTCTTCGTTCCGCTTATACCAGCTCTTGATTTCTGCAAGCTGATGCTCGTCGGGACGTGCTGATTTGCTCTCCTTGAGGCCGAATCGCCGTTTTTTCAGGCTTTCTTTGAGGTCGTCGGCTTTCTGCTGCTGCGCTTCCGCAGCCGATTTTTTCTTCTTTAGCTTATCCGAGCTACTGTCGATATCGGCTTCAAGCTCTTTGATCTTGAGCAACCGTTTCAGATCGGCGGCTTTGTCAGTCAGATTATCACGGTTTTCGTAGGCTTTGCTTACCTCTTTCCACTGCTTCTCGGTTTTTTGTGTTTCCTGTTTGAGAAGCACCAGCTTGTCGCTT
Organism: Balneolia bacterium; assembly: GCA_003566395.1. GTDB lineage: Bacteria > Bacteroidota > Rhodothermia > Balneolales > Cyclonatronaceae > Cyclonatronum. The sequence continues at coordinate 5,715 of PXDL01000154.1, forward strand.
TGTTCTGCTTTTTGCTCCGTCAGTTCCAGGCACTCCCGTTTTAGGCGGTCACGCGTTCGCACCGGCTCGGAAAAATTCCGAAACGCAGATTCATAGCTGCGGATACGCTCCTCAAGTTCCTCGTAATGCGGCTTTTTCTTTTCGAGCCCGGCCAGTCGTGATTTTAGCAGCTCCCGCTTTTCATGAATATCCCGGATTTTTTCCAGAGCGCTTCGTTGTTTTTCCTTCTTTGTAAGTTCTTTACGCTGATGGTCCAGTTTTCCGGTCAGTTCGGCCGTCATTTTTTCCTGCAGGGTGATGGCTTCCGGAGTGAGGTCTTTATACTGATGCATTCGCCCGCTCAGGTTTTCAAGCTGCTGTTGGTCTCTGCTTATGAGGGACGCCGTGCGGCGATAAAACTCGAACCGTTCAAGCCGGAAAATTTCCTTCATCATTTTGGTCCGGTCCTTATCCCCGAGCTGCAGAAATTCCTGAAACTTTCCCTGAGGAATAATGATGGTTCGCCGAAAATTTTCATAACTGAGGCCGGTAATCTGCTCCGGTGTTGCTCCTTCTTCGGCCTGCCAGCCGTCCCGGCCTTTTTTCAGAATCCGGCGCGTAAACGTGCGTACATCATCAAAATTGACCCCCGAACGCTTCCCCTGTACGATAAACCGCCAGTATTCATTCTCCTGATTGATACACTCAAAGTCAATAAGCAGCTCGTTCGATTTAAGGTTCATCATATTGTAATTACGGTTGTCGCGCTGATTGAGCCGCTCCGTGTCGCCATAAACCGCAAATGAGATGGCTTCAAGTATTGAAGATTTTCCCGAGCCTACCGTACCGAAAATGCCGAAAAGCTGCGCATCCAGCAGTCGCGTAAAATCTATCGTTTGTTTTTCCTGATAGGAGTAGAGTCCCTGTATGGTGAGTTTTTGCGGGATCATGACTGTTCCTCCCCGGCCCGGATTTCTCGGAAAAGATCCATCAACGCGTTCCCGGGTTCCTGCCCGTCGTGTTTGCTTCTGAAGTAATCGGTAAAGAGTTCGTCCATGCTCTTACTCAGGTCTATTTCCCCGGCGTCGGTTTCGGTTTCCGGGCGGTTGCGAATAGTAGGAATGATGGTCACAATGCCGTCATGGTTTTCATGGAGACGCTTGCGGTCGGCGGAGTGGACGTAATCATCGGTCACCAGGTTTAACTCCACAAGCGCTTCGCTGTTTTGTTTAAGCAGGGTGACGGCTTCCTCTACACCCTCGGCTTTGAGGCGCACCAGCGGTTTTCCGGAAGTAAGCGGTATGCGCTCAAAAGCGACTTCTTTCCCCGGTTCCGCATCCACCATCATCACATATTTTTGTTGCTGTGCTTCGCTGAAGCTGTAGCTGAGCGGGCTGCCGCTGTAAATCACCGGGGAAGGCGCTTTTCGCACTTCAATATAGCGGTGCAGGTGACCCAGCGCGGTATATTGAATTTGCTCGGGAATCTGCCTGGCAACCATTTGCTGTGCACCGCCGACATGGAGTACGGGCTTTTCATCTTCGGGTTCCTCCGGCGTTGTACCCGATTCCGGCGTAAAGAAAAGATGTGTCACCAGCAGATTAATTCCCTTTGAGTCGCAGTAGCGGTCGGCCAGGGTTTTCCAGGTTTGACTGAGGAGATCGCGCATCTGAAGTTCGGTATCCGTGATGCCCAGAAAGGTGCGCAGCCGCTGTTCGTTTGCATAAGGCGTTAGAATGATGCGCACCGGAATCTGATGTCCCGGAATGGCAAGTTCGGCAAAGCCGGGCTCGGAGCGCATCACCCTGAAACCCGAGGAAAGCTGATATTCCGGGATCAATGCATTCGGATAGCCGGCCAGCAGAATGCCGCATTCCCGGGCGAGCGGGTCCGGAGCTGCAATACGGTCGGCAGAATCGTGGTTACCCGCAATAGCGACGACCGGACGTGCTCCGTCTTTGGAAAGTCGCTTCACCGTGCGGTAAAACAGCTCGGTAGCCTGCGTGGGCGGATTGAAGGTATCGAAAAGGTCTCCGGCTATAAGCACGAGATCGGCTTCCTGCCGGTCGGCGATTTCGCAGATTTCCTGCATGACTTGCTGCTGCTCCTCAAGGCGTTCGAAGCGCTCCAGCCGTTTTCCCAGATGCCAGTCGGCGGTGTGAAGAATTCTCATAATTCGCGGTTTGTAATCAAAAAAAAGGCTTCGGTATGCAGGCACACCGAAGCCGGGTAAAGATAAAGTTGGGGGTCAGCGGAGTGCTTGTTCCACCAGTTTTTCCTGCTCGGCCATATGAAGTTTCATGGAGCCGGCGGCAGGGGAGGCCGAAGTGTAGCGGCCTACATAGCTGATCTCATACTTGTTATCCAGATCCTGCTCAAAACGGGAGCGGATGAATGTCCATGCGCCCATATTCCGGGGCTCTTCCTGGCACCAGACAATTTCTTCGGCGTTGGGAAAGAGCTCAAGCTGCTCACGAACATCTTCATCAGGGAATGGATAGTACTGCTCAATCCGGACCAGCGCCACGTCTTCGATTTCATTCTCTTTGCGTTTAGTGTAAAGGTCGTAATACACTTTACCGGAGCAAAAAACCACTTTACGCACATTCGAAGCGTCAACTTCGGTGTCGGGCAGTACATATTGAAACTGTCCGCTCGAAAGCTCATCGGTTTGGGATACCGCCAGGGGATGGCGTAGCAGACTTTTCGGCGTGAAAACCACGGTGGGTTTATTCACTTTCGAAAGCGCCTGCCGGCGAATAAGATGGAAAAATTGAGCAGGTGTGGTGCAGTTTACAACACGCATATTGTCTTCGGCAGCAAGCTGGAGGAAGCGTTCTATACGAGCCGAAGAGTGCTCCGGGCCCTGGCCTTCATAACCGTGAGGTAAAAGCATCATCAAGTTGGAAACCTGCCGCCATTTAACTTCTGAAGGGGCGATATACTGATCGATAATGATCTGGGCTCCGTTTACAAAATCACCGAATTGGGCTTCCCAGATAACGAGAGAGTCCAGCCGTGAAGCGCTGTAGCCGAACTCGAAGCCCAGAGCGGCGAACTCGCTCAGGAAGCTGTTGTACACGTAAAATTTCGCCTGATCTTCTTCAAGATTATTAAGAGGGACGAAGTTCTGATTGGTATCGGTTCCGTGCAGTACCGAATGGCGGTGGGAAAAAGTGCCGCGTTCGGAATCCTGACCGGTAAGCCGGATCGGAACGTGTTCGATCAGAAGCGTTCCTAATGCCAGTGCTTCTGCATACCCCCAGTCTATTTTTTTAAGATTTTTTTCCACGATTTCGCTGCGTTTGGCCAGAATGCGGAGCAGTTTAGGATTGGCATCGAAATCGTTGGGGACCTTATTCAGTTTAACCGCGATTTCCTTGAAAGTATCCGGATCGATATCTGTTATGACAGCATCATTCCGCTCTGACTGAATGCTTTGCGGGCGCTTGGTATCTTTGTCACCTATTTCATACGAAGGCAACGACTTGGCGGCGCTGAAGGCTTCTTCGAGGATCTCATCGAATTCCTTGAATATTTCATCCACTTCTTCCTGGGTGAGCTCTTTCTTGCGAAGCAATTCGCGCGTGTAAATTTCGCGCACCTGTGGATGATCTTTGATTTCCCGGTAGAGTCCCGGCTGTGTGAAAGCCGGCTCATCGCCCTCATTATGGCCGTGTTTACGGTAACAGATAAGATCAATCACCACGTCTTTGCCGAATTTCTGGCGATAATCCAATGCCAGGTTCATCGCATGTACGCAGGCTTCGGGGTCGTCACCGTTTACATGGAAAATCGGTGCGAGGATCATTTTTGCCAGATCGGAAGCGTAGCGTGTGGAT